>NZ_CAUYTL010000040.1:0-27142 GCF_963575615.1 Listeria rocourtiae subsp. hofi
GAGCTAACAGTTCCTACTGCCAAGCCTGTAGTGGACTTTCACCACCTAGCATTTGCGCATGCTGGGCGCACAAAAATGAACCAGTATCTTTTTATGATACTGGTTTTTTATTACAAATATGTGACAAAAATTTGACAGAATGCGCTTTCTTTTGGAAATGGATACAAATTAATAGTGACAATACGACTAAAACTTAGTATACTAATCGTATTACACAAAAAAGGGAGAGAATTGAATGTCAAAAACAACAAAATTTGCTGGCGGCTTGCTCGCTTGTGGACTAACTTTTTCACTTGCAGCACCAGTATTCGCAGAGGAAGAAACACAAGTACCTGAGGCAATCACAGAAGCAGTAGTGCCAGAAGCTAGTGAAACTACAGAAACAACTCCTGCTACTGATGAAGTAACTACCGCAGAAGAAAACACACCGAAAGCACAATTAAAAACTGCTGTAGCTGTTCAAAAAGAGGACGTATCATTTGTTAAAGATGCTACACCAGCAGTTACTGATTTTGTAACAGCTTCTGATGCAAGCACAACGCTTGCCTACAAAGCAGGAACAGAGCCAAAAACATCGATTGCAGGAACATTCTCAACAACCATAGTTGCAACATTAGCTGATACAACAACACAAGAATTTATTGTTAGCTACACAGTAACAGAACCTGCGAAAGCACCTGTAGAAGCAGCGCCTCTTGCAACTGCAAAAACTAACGTAACGACTGAAATCAATACTGCAATAAAAGATCCAAGTAAATTTGTGACCGCAGCAACTGGTGTAACATTATCATTCGTGAAAGCACCCGTTGTTAACCGTCTAGGCGTACAAACAGTTACAGTTGTTGCTACTGATGGTACAACAACTGAAAATATTCCTGTTAGCTATACAGTTGTTGACACAACAAAACCTGAAATTGAAGTTTATGAAGATGATTTTTACGTAGGCCTTGACGAAGATTGGTATGTTGAAGAACTAGTTGATGCAACCGATAACTCTGGCTTCGTGAAAACCTATTTTGCTAACGGTAGAGAAACATTGGATACATCTAAAGAAGGTACATTCACAGTGGAGGTTATCGCAGAAGACGCTAGTGGTAATACTTCTAGCGTGACGCTGACTTATACTGTTATGGGAGAAGATTTCTACTTCTTTGACGCACCAGTAGTTAATAAAACAAAAACAACATCAACTGACATTTACGGAACTGCAGAACCGCTTACAACTGTATTTATTATTTCTGAAAATGGCGAAGAACTTCTCGGTATGGCTGACGCTGATGAGAATGGCAATTTCCATGCTAAATTAGATGCGGCTCTTGTTAAAGGACAAACTGTTTTCCTAATTAGTATGGATATGGATACTGGTGAGTTCAGTGACGTTTCTGAATTTACATTCCAAGGCGATTCACTCAAAGTTAATCCAGTCGATAACGCTGAAAAGCCAGCAATTGTTCAAACTGTCAAAAAAGCCCCAGTTAAACCTATTGCAGCACCTGCACCAGTGAAAGCAACAACATTAAAAGAACTACCGAAAACAGGAGACAATAGTTCTACTGGTTTGGTATTTGCAGGTTTCCTAGTTTCTGGGCTAGCTGTAGCACTTCTTAGAAAACGTGGATAATTGAATAAAAATTGGTGGGGAATTTACTTCCCTGCCTTTTCTTTTTATCCAACTCTTCACTTATTGTTTCAAAGTTTCATCTTTCTGATAACCTTAGTCCAAATAAAGAAGGCAAAAAATCCAGTCATTGGGATTTTTTTGCCTTTTAATAGTTACATCTATCTTATTTCAGTTTACCAACGAAGAAGAATGTTGCAATGCAGTTGATTCCTTGGACGATAAAAAATGTTCCAACAAGAATAACAATACCGATTGCTCCAACGATTGGATTGAATAGGGAGATGAATCCTAGAATAATTCCTAAAATACCTAGTGTTAACAACCAGCCCCACCCTTGTGCGCCTTCATTTTTAGCAGCAAATGCTCCGATTGTACGCATAATTCCGGCGAATAGAACCCACATACCGAAAACGAGAACGAGTGTGACCGTTCCTTCTAACTGGTCGGCTAATAGCAGGATTCCTAGTAATACGGATAAAATGCCTTCTGCTAATATCCAGCCTGATACTTTTTGTCCGCTACGGTTAGAGAAATATTGGATAATTTGGAACATTCCAAGAATTAACATCAATATTCCGATAAATAATGTGAATGATAGTAGAGAAATTCCTGGGTGAGCAACAAACCAGATTCCTAAACAAATCATTGCGATACCAGCAAGCAATACCAGTATACGTGTAAATGTTTTCATGATATGTAACACTTCCTTTTTTATGATTAGAACTTTTAGGCTCTGTTGCTTATATTACCCTACTTCTATTGATTAAAACACTAATTGTATTGAATAATATTTTATGAATTATGTTTTTAGTCACATTTGGATGATAAAATTAAAATGCAAGCGTAATTTTGATATTTTTTAGTAACTTTTGGAGCGTTACTTAGGAAGATGGCGCTTAAAAAATTCATAATTTGATTGAAGCTCTCTTATGTTAGAAAAATCTGTCTATTATCTTGACAACAGGGCCCAAATCAGTGTATGATAGAACCAATTTAATACGCTTCTTATCAAGAAAGGTGGAGGGACTGGCCCTGTGAAACCTTAGCAACCGGACGTTTGATCACGGTGCTAATTCCAGCAATTTTTGCGAAGATAAGCTGTTGATTGTAGAATCGTTGTTTATTCAACCTCTCCATCTTGACGCTTACTTAGCTCTTGATAGAGAGGTTTTTGTTTGGACTATTTTAAAGAGAGAACAGGTGATTGCATGGGAACGCTTAGACAAATGGAGCTTTTTAAGGAAATACCGTTGACGCTTGAAAATGGGGAGACGATTGGACCAATTGTGGTTGGCTTTGAGACATATGGAGAACTTTCTTTAGCGAAGGATAATTGCATTTTGCTAGAGCATGCTTTGACTGGGACGGCTCACGCGGCAAAACATTTTGGCGATGATGTTGCCGGTTGGTGGGATGATTTTATTGGTGCTGGAAAAACGATTGATCCGGTTGACTATTTTATTGTTTGTACGAATGTGTTTGGGGGCTGTAGTGGAACAACAGGGCCATCTTCTGTAAATCCGAAAACTGGCGCGGAATATCGATTGCATTTTCCAGGTTTTACGATTAAGGATATTATTAAGGTGCAAAAGGAATTATTGGATGCGCTCGGAGTTGTGCATGTCGTTTCGGTAATCGGTGGCTCGATGGGTGGGATGCAGGCAACGCAATGGGCGATTGATTATCCAACAATAACGGGCAGTGTGATAAATTTAGCCTCTCCCTTGGCAGCAAGTCCAGAGGCGATTGGATATAACTTGATTATGCGGATGGCGATTTTGAATGACCCTGATTTTAATGGTGGGGATTATGTTGGGCAACCTGAGGGGGGGCTAGCAACGGCACGGATGGTCGGAATGATGACGTATCGCACAAGTGAATTGTTTTCGAAACGATTTGAGCGATTTACAGTAGCTGATTCTTCCCCTGGCGCTTTTTCGAAAGAGCATTTCCAAGTGGAGTCTTATTTGCAATATCAAGGGGATTCTTTTGTAGAGCGTTTCGATGCGAATAGTTATTTGTATTTGACAAAAGCGATTGATTTGTTTGATGTGACGGTGAACGGCGTGGATGAAAAACCACTGTTTGCAGGTATTCAGATTCCGTATTTGCTAGTAGGTGTGACGAGCGATCAGTTGTTTCGAATTCATGATTTGCGCCGAGATTATGAACTGATGAAGGAATGGGATGTACCAGTGACGTATTATGAAGTGGATTCAGATTATGGACATGATGCTTTTTTGGTCGAAGTAGAGAAATTTCACCCGCTAATTAGTACTTTTTTGACGCAACATTCGATGATAGAATTGAAAAAATAAAACTGGGATAAAACTCATTATCATATAAAATAAGCGAGATATCATCAATCTTTTTTCGAGTAGGATGTGAATCTTGCTTGACAAAAAATCGAGCGAAAGCGTTTATATTCAGGGGATTTCCTAAAGAGCTAACCGTTCTCTTAATTCACGCTTAGATTAGGACTATACATGATGACTGAAAACGCTCGCAACAGAGCCACTAGATCGTTCTCCATTCCTGTCTATCTAAGCATCCTGAAAGAATGCCTACTCGCGATGCAAATAGGCATATTGTGGCTGTAGCGTATCACTTATTCGAACAGCCACAACAATGCGAGCTCTTTTCCAGACTCTTTTATACCAAATTTATTTTCGTATAACCGATATCCAAATCTCACATTCATAGTCATCTGCTCTATTATCTCCGAACCCGTAAACTTCCATCTGAGGTCCTGGTCCTTGTTCGTATTTACTATTTGGCAACCACTCCGTATAGATTTTTTGCCATGTTTGCTGAATTGCATCTGGTAATGAACCTATCGATTGAAACACAGCCCACTGTAGCCCTGGAACTTCCAATTTCCCTATACTACTAGGTAATTCTTCGGTGCTCTCCACTGCAATCCAATAATCCATTTCCTGTTTTAGCGCTTGCTCCTCAGATATGCTACAAATCCCCATATATTTCGTAATCTCTCCATTTCCAAGCTCCTTCAATCGTCCCATTATCCCCTCCGACCAAGATTCTTCCCAAAATTTAGGTATATCAATTAAGTTTTGTCCTTCTTTAAATGAAAAGACTTTTTTGATACCAACAACCTGAAACTCTTCGCGCTTAACAATTTTATAATCCATATCTCCATCCCTTTTCAAAATTTGACTTCTATTTACGTACCTCAAATATACCCTTTTTTCAAACAAAAATTCTTTCCAATACTTGTACCACAAAAAATGCACAAAAATAGAAAAAGAAGTGAGAGACTTTGTTCCTCACTAAAGCTATCATTAAAATATACCAAAATACAAGGAGGACTTTCTATTATTATGAAAAAGTACAGGCTTCTCTTTATTGCACTATTCCTTTTCATGGTGTTGCCTATACTAAGCACGCCAAGCAACGCGGAAGCATCAACGCCAAATTTCACGTCAAGCATTCCGAGTACTGATTACATTGTATTGGAAATTACAGGATCCGCCGCAACTGGAGACCAAGTGTTAAATCACTTGAAAAATATGGATTTGCAAGGGAATAAAATAAAACGGCTGAAAATAATTGGCAATATGACAACAGATGGTAATCAAGGTGTGTTTACCCTATCTGATCTTGAAGAACTCGAATTAGATGGAACAACTGATGTCCCTGCCTTCTTAGCTTATCATGCTTCTAATTTAAAAAAATTGACTGACACGAACAATACAATCAGATCAATCGGTATGTATTCTTTTGCCTATAGTGGCCTTGAAGAAGTCGAACTTAATAGTGTCACGACATTGAATACAGGTGCTTTTAGAGAATGCCAATCACTCATCTCATTCAAAAGTTCTACCCTTCAGAACATGAGTAATTGGGTATTTTCCGGTTGTGCATTATTGACTATCTTTGAAGCAGCAAATTTGTCTGGACAATTGGTAAGTTCTTCATTGGAAAACACAAATATTGATACACTTGATTTGCCCAACATAACAGCTGTTTCGCCTTGGACCCCAATAAAAGACCTTAAAAACTTACGTGTGCTAAACTTAAACAGCATTTCAATAGCTCCTAGAAATTTTCTGAGTGCAATTGGTTCTGAGCGGTTAGAATATGTAGCAATTAAAAATGTAACCAATATTGAGCAACCGGATGTATTTGCTACTGGGAACACTAATATCTCCAACCTTTTGATTCATATTTCTGATAAAATAAACTTTGACAGTATTGATGAAACAAGCTTACATGCTAATACTGTTGTTGCCTTTCCAAAAGCCTCCACTGAACAATCCGTAAACGAAGGGGAACCGTTAACCATCTCTGCCTTCGCTTTTAAAACAGCACCAACAACAAATGTCACATTCCAGTGGTTTAAAAATAACCTATTGCTTGCAACAACACCATCATTATTAGTGACCTCAGAGGCACTATCGACACATTCTGGAACAATCACATCTCGCTTCTTTATCAATAATCAACCTACACCAGCTAATTGGCCCAGTTCTGAAGAGCATATCGTCAACATCCTAAGCGCTGGCACGATTGGCTTTGAGGTAGTGAATCCCTTCTTTTCATTTGAAGACTTTGCAATTTCCGATCGTGATACTTTGGTGAAGCGAAAAAACTCTTCTACAGGTATTTTCATACGAGACGAGCGTTTTAATAAAAGCAATTGGGAAGTTCATGCGAAAATCAAAGCTCCTTTAACTGACCTGAATTCAGAAAGAACGCTTGACAGTGCTTTAGTTTACATTAATGAAACAGGCAACAAAACATCGCTAACTAATGAATCCCTTCCAGTCTATAAAAGTAGCTCTAAGAACAATACTACTGAAATTCAGTGGGAGCAAAATCAAGGAATCTTATTAAACATCATAAGCCAACAAGCTTTTGTTGGTCATTTTAGTACGGAGATCCAGTGGGAACTCGTTCTCGCACCATAGAATAATGGGGAGGTATCCTTTCAAAATACTTAGAATAAAGGTAGGTGATGATTGGATAGTCCTACTATACAGGGAAGTTTCGCTTTACTTCTAATCATAGCCAAAGATAGGGTTACCTTCCCGTTTTTAATCACCCTGTACACTTTTCACTAATTTCCTTGGATATAGACGCTTTTACTTGATTTCTGTAAAGCAAGATAAAAATCGTCCTACTCCAATAATGAGTAAGACGATTTTTATCTTGCTTATCGTTTTGTCCTGAGCTGTTTTTAATCTTTATAAATTGATTTCGTTTTATTGAGCCATGCATAACCCAGACCCATTACTAAGCCACCACCAACGTAATTTCCAAGTAAGGCTAAGGATAGGTTCGTTGATACGCTGCTCCAAGTCATGGCGTCTAAGTGACCACCTGAGGCAAAGAATGCTAGCGAGAATGACGAGAAGTTGGCGATAACGTGCTCGAAACCTAGGAAAGCAAAGATGAAAATGATGAATACCATTGCGAAAATTTTTCCTGCATCATCTTTCATCCGCATCGTACAAATAACCGCTGTATTAACGACAATATTTGCGAAAATTGCTTCAATAAAAATCTGTAAAGGTTCTTTTTCGAGTTTACCGGTAACGGCTGTAAATAAGAAATGATCGGCTGGTAACGCGTGGAATGCTGATGTAAGTGACATCAAGTAGCCGGCAAGGATACCACCAATTAAATTGCAAAATATACAAAGAAATAAAATACCTAAAGCTTTGCCAGGTTTAATAATTTTTTGATAAACACCTGTTGT
Organism: Listeria rocourtiae subsp. hofi; assembly: GCF_963575615.1. Classification (NCBI taxonomy): domain Bacteria; kingdom Bacillati; phylum Bacillota; class Bacilli; order Caryophanales; family Listeriaceae; genus Paenilisteria; species Paenilisteria rocourtiae. The sequence continues at coordinate 7,344 of NZ_CAUYTL010000040.1, forward strand.
CATGTACATCATATTACTTGTACCGAGCTCGGCATTCATATAAATAATCATGACTAGTGACCAGCTGAACATAAATGCATAAACAATTTTTCCAAGTCCGTGTGCAAAGTGATCGACCTTATCACCAATCATCACCGCAACGGCCGTTCCGAGCGTTAAAAATAAACAGGCCAATATAGCGCGGAAAATATACCGAATGACACTATTTTGCACGAGATCGATTTTTTTACGCGTACTATAGTCGACTTTCTGCATCAATGTACTATTTTCTGAATCCAAATTCTTCATCTCCATTAATCAGTTTTCATAACTCCACAACCTTACCATTGTAGCACGAAATAGACGCTTTGAAAATAACCATTTTGATGATAATGAAATGATTTCATAGTTTTTCTGAAAAGTTACTGAAATCGACATATTTTTTAATGAATCTAGTCTATAATTCCCACTGTAGCAACTACCTAAACATAAAAATGGATTGCTGCGACCCGTTTGATTATTCTAGTTTCTTTATCTTATGCAAATATTATAGAACCTTTATAAATTTCTTTAGATATTATTGTTAACATAAAACCACGCTATCACTTCAATAAATCCAAATTAAGATGGAGGTAAGCAAATGAAAAAAAAGATTATCATTATATCATCAATTCTGTTACTCATCCCCTGCTTAGTTGTTGGAATTTCTTTATTTCTAAAAAGCCCCGATGTTGCAAAAGTAGAAAAAAAATCGCGTAAACAAGAAACACTACCGCATCAAGCACCAAAGCAAGTACCAACAAAAAGTAAGCAAAAAATCGCATATTTGACCATTGATGATGGGCCAACAAAGCATTTGTCAGAAATTGTAGCTGCACTAAAAAAAGAAAACGTAAAAGCTACTTTTTTTCTCGTTGGTAATAATATTACTGGTGACCGCAAAAAAGAAGTCAAAGAAGCCGCAGAGGCAGGTCATAGTATAGGTATGCACAGTATGACACACGATTCGAAAAAACTATACAAAAAAGGGCAATTTATCCCAGAAATGAAACAAGAATCTACACTAATTAATGGCCTTTTAGGTAAGCAGATTAAGTTAATTCGAGCACCTTACGGAAGTACATATTTAAACTCGACACAAATAAAAAAAGTAAAGGAAGAAAAGTATCGCTTACTTGATTGGAATATCGATAGTGAAGATTGGCGACATAAAGGTCAACCACAAAAAATAGTAGCCTCTGTTAAGGAACGACTCGATAAATTTCATAAAATATCACCTGTTATTTTAGTGCATGAAACAGAGGATACTTTAAAGGCAATCCCAGGTTTAATAAAAGCTATTCGCGAAAAAGGTTTTGAGCCAATGCCTTATTTTGAAGATAACGACTTCCATATGAATTTTATCAAGGACGATGGTTTGTAAACTAGGTAAACCCCCTTACTCTGCTTAGGAGAGTACTTCTTAAAACACACAACAAAAACCACTGCAGAAAAGGGAGTAACCGCAGTGGTCAAAAAAGGGAGTTTGGGATTTTCATTCTTCAGGGGAAAGTATGAAAATTTATTTGCTTATAGGTACATATTAAACTTGGAAGAAAAAAATGAGCTGTGAGTTAGGTTAGAAATTGATGAAAATAATTTTTAACTTAATGAGATATATCAATAATAGAAGCTTAATTTATACATAATAAACATTTTTCGCGTACGATGATTCTAACTATCTTATCGAGATTTCTCCAAAATAGCAAGATAGTCTATTAATGAGAATAAAATCATGTATGAAAGCGGAAAATAAAAATGATAAAATACAGTTAAGTAAGCGCTAACTTTAAATAGACTGTAAAAAATCATTCTAACAAACGCAACATTGTAGTTTTAGCTACTACTAGATTTGGGGCTTGAATAATTGATTGATTTTCTCTAGACTTTGCGTTTTAGAGAAAATATATTGATTGTTCGTCACATCTTGTTTTAGTGTGTTCACTTGGTTCGGACAATCTTGATTCTGCTTTCGAAACATTTTGGGACTTACCCCGTAAAAGCGTTGAAAGGAGCTATTTAGATAACGAAGATCAGAGAACCCACACAGACCACAAATCGTTAAAAGTGTGCTTTCTGTATGAATTAATAAATATTTCGCTTTCTCACATCGGAGAAGATTGAGATACTCTTGGAACGTCACACCAAAATTTTCATGAAAAAAGTGAGATAAATAAGTAAATGAGAGCGCTTCTATTTTTGCAATATCAGAAAGTAACAGCTTTTCTTGATAATGTTTGGAGATATAGTCACTTATTCTTTTGATTCTTTCAAGCTTTAATAGTAGTTGATCTTTTTTTTCTTCCTTCATTTGTTTATATGGGACAAGTTTCATCAAATCAAACATAATAATGGAGGAAAAACCATGACACAGCAATGAAAAATTTTCTTCCTCTTTAAAATAAGCTTGACTGGCTACTACGATATTTTCTAACAAACGTCTACCTGTTTCGGAGTTTTCTAAAACGATAGGCGTTGTATCGAAATATACTTCATTGATTTGAGGAAAAAAAGCTTCGAAAATCTTAGGAGAAAATTGAAAAATTAATAGCAATGCGGAGTTTTTCGAATGCAGTTCGTGTAATTGACAGGAGTTTAGAACAATAAAGTCACCTTTTTTCAATAAAATATTCTTGTTATTTGTCACAATGTTTAAAGCACCGCTCAACAAGTACACGATTTCGATATCCATATGTAAATGAGTGCTACGATAATGCATCTCGATCAAAAAAACATGAATATCTTGCACTTTACTATGTTCAATCAGTTCGAATTCATTTGGCATGTTCCTTCCCTCCTCAATATTCTTACTATAAGCGAAATTGAAAGCGGAAGCAATATATAATTTTTATCATCAAAGGAGGAAAGGAATAGCGCAATCATTATTTATACTACTTAAAATGGGGGATATTTTATGAGATTATCAAAAAACTTGATTTATTTCTTTGGGGCTTTAGGAGGATTACTATTTGGTTATGATACAGGCGTTATTGCAGGGGCACAAATTTTTATTCAAGACGAGCTCCAGTTAAGCAATGGCGAAATAGGGTTTGTCGTTAGTTGTATTTTGATTGGTGCGGTTGTAGGTGCAGTATTAATTTCACCATTATCTGATAGGTATGGACGTAAGAAAATGGTGATTTTGACAGCTTTCATCTTTTTTGTAGGAGCGTTAGGTAGTGCCTTGTCACCAGATGTTTTGACTTTGATTATTTCTCGGATGTTCTTAGGGATAGCTGTTGGTGGTGCTAGTGCGCTTGTTCCAATGTATTTGGCCGAATTGGCACCTGCTAATCAGCGAGGAAGCTTATCATCTTTAAATCAATTGATGATTATGATTGGAATGTTGCTCGCTTATATCGCGAATTACGTTTGGCGCGATTCACCTATTGGATGGGAATTGATGTTAGGTTTTGCAGCAGTACCAGCGCTCATTCTTTTTATCGGTGGGATTTTATTGCCTGAGTCGCCACGTTACTTAGTAAAAGTGGGCAAACAGGAAGAAGCAGAAGAAATCTTACTGAACATCCGCAGTAAATCAGAGGCGGAGGCAGAAATCCGTGAAATTGAAGAGCAAAGCCATATCGAGAAAGGTCGCTTAAAAGATGTCTTTTCAAAATGGGTACGTCCATCGGTCATTGCGGCTTTTGGCTTAGCTATCTTGCAACAGTGGATGGGATGTAATACGGTCTTTTACTATGCGCCACGTATTTTAATGAGCGGTGGAACGGACGCTACTTCGGCGATTCAGACGCAAATTTTTCTAGGTATTTTTTATGTTATTGTAACTGCCGTCGCTGTGTCGTTGATGGATCGCTTTGACCGGAGAAAAGTTCTGATGGTCGGGGCTTTGGCGATGGGGATTTCGTTCTTTGCCTTATCTGCAGCCTTCCATTTAGAAGCAGATAAACCTGGATTCCATCTGTTCACCTTTATTTTCCTTGCCACTTATATTTCAAGTTTTTGTGCGACTTGGGGACCGGTTATGTGGGTCATGATTGGAGAAATCTTCCCATTGCAAATTCGTGGTTTAGCAGTTGGTATCGCGTCACTAGTGAACTGGGTAGCTAACTGGACAGTTTCTGTTAGTTTTCCGGTTTTAGAAGAAACGATAGGAAATGTAACACTATTTATTATTTTCGGATTGGTTTGCTTAGCAGCGGTATTCTTTGTTAAACGTTTTGTATTCGAGACGCGAGGTTATACATTAGAAGAGATTGAAGAAGCGTTAGTGAAAAATGAGACCAAAGCATTGAATGATAAAAGCAGGACCAGCGTAGCTAAAGCAATTTAGAGCGCATTAAAAAGATCAACTAGCTCAGGCAGGCTAGTTGATCTTTTTAAATTCTATTTAAGCGTTTACTGTACTTTTTTCAGGTAGAATCCTTGTTCCCGCACGGCCTGCTAACGCTTCGACTGCTGCATCTAGCGAGCAAATGATGGCTTCTTTTCCAGATTCAGCAAATGCGATTGCTGCTTCCATTTTGGGACCCATACTGCCATCTGCGAAATGGCCTTCTGTCATGTACTCTTTCGCTTCTTTAACAGGCACACCCTCTAGTTTTTGCTGATTTGGCTCACCAAAATGTAAGTAAACATTTGTTACGTCCGTTAGAATCATGAAAACGTCTGCTTCGACTTGTTCGGATAAGCGTAACGCGGAACGGTCTTTGTCAATGACTGCTTCGACGCCTTTTAGGTCGCCTTCTTCGTTTTGAACAACAGGGATCCCGCCTCCGCCTGTTGAAATCACAACGGTATCCGTGGCTACGAGCTGCTTAATCGCTTCGACACCGTGGATTTTTTGTGGTTGTGGAGATGGAACAACACGACGATATCCTCGACCTGCATCTTCTGCCATTTCCCAGCCTTTTTCAGCGGAGAGTTCTACCGCTTCTTCGCGTGTATAGAAAACACCGATTGGCTTTGTTGGGCTTTGGAATGCAGGATCGCTAGCGCTAACTTCAGTTTGTGTTAAAAGCGTGATAACGTTTGTTGATAGTTTTTTGCGTGCGAGCTCGTTTTTTAGTGATTGTTCCATCATGTAACCGATGAAGCCTTGTGATTCTGCGCTACATGCGTCGATTGGAAGCGCTGGAACGTATTCTTTGGCTTCTTCGTTTTGACGTAAAATATTGCCGACTTGCGGGCCGTTTCCGTGTGTGACGATGACTTTGTGCCCTGCTTCTGTGATTTCTGCGATTTTGGCACAGCTATCTTCTACGTTTTTTAATTGGTTTTCAAATGTTGCCTCTTGATTCGGCTGCAAGATTGCATTGCCCCCAAGTGCGATAACGACGCGTTTTCCCATTGAAAATTCCTCCTTTATTGCGAGTGCGACACCAGCTATCGTGTCTATCCCCGACGTATGACCATTTTGATAAATTTGTTCGATGATTTTCTTCGTCTCAGCGCCAGTTTGGAACGCTTTGTATAGGGCTATCAATAGCTCACTAAATTCGTCTTGCAATGCGTACTTTAGATAGGTCAAGCTAATGTCAGTAGTTAATATCTCTGTCTCGATTAGTTTTGTAAGTACAGATTTAAAAGTCACGCTCACTTTTCCATTGAGCAAAATACCGACTAGCATATCGTCGCCTGATGGTGTTAAACCGTTGCCACGACCTATAAAGTAGCGTAGCGTTTGCTCGATAAATACCGCATCTGTACTTTGTATTGCTTTTGCTAGGTCGTGCGTTTTCGGTTGGATCAGCCATTCTCCGATTGTAATATCGAGCCCAGTTTTTTTCTCGGTCGTTAAAGATAAAGGGCTCGGATGAATGTCCACTTTCTCGCGCTTACAGATATATTGTTCTATGTCCACGAGTTTTATTTGAAAATTTGGATGAAGAAGTGTGCCAGCATCAAATTGAAAAACCTCATTGATTTGGATTGTTGCGATAAGTGCGGAAACGTCGTTATTTGTGAGCTGAATCGCGAACGGTAATCGGCCATTTTTTGCCGTGCCTATAAAGATACGTTCTTCTTCGCATTCCAAGTTAAAACCATTCGTAAAAATACTATGAACGCGCCATACCTTGCGATTAGCTAGTAATTTAGCAACATTTTGTGCCATACTCAGCGCTTTGATTATCGGCATCCTTCTTCACCTCCTTGTTATACAGTTAAACCTAATTTTTTTGCATAAGCTGTAATTGCTTTTTCAAAACAGGCAACTGGTGGGTTTACAGTTCCGGCACCGATTTGGCCGATTCCAGCTTTTTTATGAGCGATACCAGTGTTAATGACTGGTGTAATGCCTGTTTCAACTACTTTACGAGCATCGATTCCGAGACAAATTCCTTGGAAATCCCATGTTGGGACGGTAAAATTCGGATTTTGATCGATGACGATTTCCAGCATTTCGTTACTTGTTTTTAGGGCATCACCAAATCCGCCAGTACCGACAAAGCGGGTCACAGCAGGTGCTGCAATCATTGCCATGCCGCCAACGCCAAATGTTTCTGTAATGGCACTGTCTCCGATATCAGGATTCGCGTCTTCACCAGAATAGCCGGTGAAATAAAGACCTTGTGGCGTGTTGACGGGCGCTGTGAACCACTCGTCTCCCATGCCACTGATGCGAATTCCAAAATTTTCGCCGTTACGACACATCGCTGTTACAATTGTGCCCTCTTGAATCATCCGCGCGCCGTCCATCACCGCTTTTGCAGATGCCATCATAATATTTAAGAAAAATTGATCAGTATCTGCAAGGAATTTGATAACCTCTTGGCGTTCTTTTTCATCGATATCTAGGCTCACAATGATTGGGCTTACTTCTTTCAAAAATACAAGAGAAGCCGCGATATTGCGTTGATGGAATTCGTCTCCCATTGCAATTGCTTTTGCCACGATAACGTTTAAATTCATTCCTTCTTCAAGTGTTTGGAGCGCCTTGCTAAGCACTGGGCCAAGTACATCACGCATCCAGCGCAAGCGATTCACAACTTCTTCTGAGTAAGCACCGAAACGTAGGACCGCGCCAATACCTTCGTTCATCGTACAATAAGCGCGATTGCCGTCTGTGCGGTTTTCCACGACAACAACAGGCATATTTGCTGATGTAATACCACCCATTGGTCCAACTGCGTCCACGTGATGACACGGCATAAACGTTACGTCCCCACGATCAAGCATCGCACGCGCATCATTTTCATTATCTGCCCATTCCTCAAATAAAGCAGCACCGACACAAGAACCTTGCATGGGACTCGTCATATTTTCCCATTTAATCGGAGGGCCCGCGTGAAGTAATACCTTTCCTTCATTTAACTCAGCAATTACAGATTTAGCAGGTACAACGTCGAGTAAAAATGGTGCTGAGGCAACGATTTTATCCGCCACTGCGCGGTTTGCTGCATCAATAGTCTGGTAATTTGTCATTGTTTTTCCTCCTTTAAAAATTTATTTCATATCCGCTGTTTCAGCACGATAACTATTCAAAAATTGCAATACTTTTTGTAGTTCAGGGTTTCCACCAGCTACTGGGCGCCAGTCAAATTGCACTACACGTCCGCCGGTTTCTGTAATCGCTTCGGCAAAACTTTTCAGACCGACATTGATGACACGAGGTTGTTTCGCAAGCAAGTTTAACATCGCCTCTGATGCTTCTGAAACTGGTACTTCCGCTCCTGCTTCCACATCTTTCATCGCTTTATCAGCTTCTTCCACAGTATGACCAACAATTGCAAGTGCCGTTCTCACCGCTTCATTGTTACTATCTTTCACGATAACACCTGCATCAGTCAACGTTTGGCGCTGCTCATTGTAATCTTGCGGGTCTTGAAGCGTTCCACATACTGTTCCAATCACAGCTAATTCGCGCCCTGCTGCTTTCGCTTTTGCAATAACATCTTTAATCGCTGGTGCCAATTGCCCCGCCATGTCTTCATGTGAGCCATAACCAAGCACTACATCGAGCAAAATAACTGCTGTTTCCGGATCATTTGCCGCGTCCTCAATAAATGCAATCCGTTTTTCAGGGTCAATCATCGGATGCGGTTTACCTTGCGTATAAATATCATCACCGAGATCGATAACTTCATGGCCTTCTGTTTTCAAAATGTAGCCATCTTGCTTGATTAAGCCTTCTTTTAACTGTAAGGCATCTGCAACAAGCATTGCCGCTTCCGATGCTAACGTTCCGCCAGAATAGTAGCCTTTGATATGTTTTTGTTCTGGAGTTAAATGAATGTTAGGCGTTACAATTTCTGTTTCTACAGCTGTTACCGCCTCACCTTTTGCTAAGGCAACAGCAATACGCGCTGTTTCTTCAAGCGTATAGGCATGATATAAATTCGCCTCATGATACGTCGGTTTTTCACCTAAGAAGATTGTCACGGCTGGTTTTGTAATCGTGCGCAATAATGCTAAAACTTTATCACGAATCGCTTTTGCAGGTGGTTTGGAAATTACGACAATCACGTCTGTATCGGCTTGTTCCTCAAGCGCTGCGATTGCGTCCAGCATTGTGATTCCACCAACTGTTTCTGATAAATCACGACCACCAGTTCCAATCGCATTCGTCACGCCACCGCCAAGACGATCAATAATTGTAGAAACTTCTTGAATGCCCGTACCAGATGCACCAACAATACCAATATTTCCTGGTTTTACAACATTCGTAAACGCCATTGGAATCCCATTTACGATACCAGTTCCACAATCCGGTCCCATCACTAGAAGCCCTTTGTCATGCGCTTTTTGCTTTAATCGCAATTCCTCTTCAATCGGCATATTATCACTAAAAATAAACGCGTGCAAGCCTTCATCAAGCGCCCGATCCGCTTCCGCAGCAGCGTATGTACCCGGAATGGAGATAAGTGCCATATTTGCATCTGGATCAAGCTTCATCGCTTTATCCCAAGTCCGCGCCGTTTCCGTCGCAGTGCTACTTTCCTTCGTTGCCTGACTCGCTAGGAATGCGTCTACTTCCGCCAAAATCTCATCGATTTTTGAAGCATCTTCCGTGTCTACAACTATCGCCATATCGTTCGCCGACGCCGCTTCCAACTCCTCCGTACGCAACCCCGATGTTCCGAAAATATCTTTATTCGCAGGTGTTCCCATCATAATCGAGACGCGGTTAACCCCGTCAATCGTTGACACTTTATTCGTAAGTAGCATCAAAACAACCGAATCTTGATACGCATTTTCTTTAATAATCGTGTGTAACATCGTGCTCACCTCTCCTTATTCCGCAAATTTATTTTTTCCATCATAATTATCAAAATGAATCGCATCCGAAATCAAATATTCGTAAATATCATCTACAATCTCGATGCCATCTTTCTCGTAAGCCGCTTCACGCAACCGTCCACGCTCACCAGGATAATACACCCGATCTACTCCCGGCGCTGGTTTAACCGCCGTCACTTCATCAAGAACCTCCGACATATTCGCCTTAAACGCCTCGATATCCGTAAAGAATGCCGGATTAATAACGATATGCAATTGCCCCAAATCGCGCCCCTTCGAAAGATCAGCATACATCGAACTTACATGTTTCCCAAATGGCAATCCGAGCAAAATTCCAGATAAAACGTCCACCATCATCATTAAACCGTATCCTTTTGGTCCAGCGATTGGCAATAGCGCGTTCACCTTCGTAGGATCCGTCGTCGGCGCGCCATCAGCATCTACCGCCCAAGTCGGCGGAATTGATTCTCCGCGCGATCTCGCATGAAGCACTTTACCCCAAGCCTGAACCGTCGTCGCCATGTCAAATGTCAGCATTCTCCCGTCATCGGTTGGCGCTGCAAACGCAATTGGGTTTGTTCCAAAATAATCTTCCGCACCACCAAACGGTACTACCATCGGGTCCGACTGACAGACAGAAAGCGCTACAAAATCACAACTCGCCGCCTGTTCTACAAAATAAGCCAGCGCACCGCTGTGCGACATGTTTTTCACGCCTACAACCGCGACACCATTTTTGCCAGCAATCCGGATTGCTTCTTCCATTGCCCGTTTCGCCGCAACATGTCCAGAGCCATTATCTCCGTGGAAAATGCCACTCGTTGGTCCCGTCTGCTCAAAACGGAAATCCGGACGATTCGTAATACCACCTTTGGCAATACGCTCCGAATAATACTCGACACGAACCGCGCCATGCGAATGAATTCCACGCGCATCCGCAAACGCCAACACATCAGCAACAATATTCGCGTGTTCTTCCGTCAAACCAGCCCGCTCTATTTTTGTTTGAATTAGCTGGTGCAAATCTTTCTTTGAAACTCGCATTCTGCCTGCCACCTTCCTAGTCTTGCTTCGCGAACAATCCCGCGCTATCATACTGATCAAAATGAACCGTATCACTAATTAAATAATCATACACATCTTTCACAATTGGAATACCAACCTCTGCATAGTCCGTTTCTACAATTTCCGCTAACTCACCTGGATACAATACTTGATCAAACCCTGGCGCTGCTTTTGTTGCATGTAATTCATCTACCATTTGTGCAATATTTTGCTTAAACTCCTTCAAAGATGTGAAAAAGGCTGGGTTAATCACGATGTGTAATTGCCCTAAATTGCGTCCCTTCGTCAAATCGGTGTACATCGAAGACACCCGTTTTCCAAATGGTAAACCAAGCAGGATACCCGATAAAATATCAACCATCATCATTAAGCCATACCCTTTTGGCCCCGCTACTGGAAGCAGAGCATTGACTTGATTTGGATCCGTCGTTGGCTCGCCGTTCGCATCCACTGCCCAAGTCGGCGGAATATCCACACCTTTAGAGCGAGCGTCTAAAATTTTGCCCCATGCTTGAACCGTCGTCGCCATATCAAAAATGACTGGGCCAGCGTCCATTCGTGGCGCTGAAAATGCAATCGGATTCGTTCCAAAGTAAGGCTCAGCGCCTCCAAATGGCACTACCATAGGGTCCGACTGACAAACTGAAATCGCAACCATATCTTTTTCCGCGGCCTGTTTCACAAAATAAGCAAGCGCGCCGCTGTGTCCCATTTGATGCACACCAACAATCCCAATTCCGGTCTCTTGCGCTAAACCAATGGCTTCGTCCATCGCAAGGCGCGCCGCCACATGTCCAACACCGTTATCCGCTTCAAAAATACCCGAACTCGGTCCCGTCTTATTAAATCGGAAATTCGGCGCAAGCGTTGTACCACCTTTGGCAATTCGTTCCGCATAATAATCTACGCGAACCGCACCATGTGAGTGAATTCCACGCGCATCAGCAAATGCTAACGAATCTGCGACACCGTCTGCATGTTCTTTCGAAAGGCCTGCTGCTTCTAATTTTTTTTGAATTAAATCATGTAAATCATGTTTTCTTACTCGAATCATTTGTGGCTCTTTCACACCAATTCCCTACTTTCTTATAATTGTGGATCGCGATTACAGTCTTTGGAGTACAAATAACTGAATGCCTCACCGCGTCCTACTGCATATGTCGCTTGTGGTACATACGCACCCATGAATAAATAATCGCCTTTTTTCACTGGAACCCATTCATTATCCAAATTGTATACGCCTTCGCCAGACAACATATAGGCACCATGTTCTTGGTAATGCGTTTCGATATATCCGTGGCATGCTCCAGGCTCGAAGCTCAAAATATGGAAATTCATATCAAAACCAAGATCTGCTGGTAACAAGTTTTGTAGTATAACATCTTCCATACCTTCATACGCGATTTTCTCCAAATTAGCCACATTATTCACAATAATATGCGTTTCATAACCTGCAACAGCCTCATATTTCTTTTTGTAAAGAAACGCCTCGCTATTTGCTCCACCGTTATCATTCTCAAATTTCAAAATAACACCGGCCGGACAATAAATATAACCACCAGCCTCCAATGTATGTTTTGCCTCATCCGCCCAAACCGTAATTCTTCCGTCTAAACAATAGAAAAAAGTTTCCACGCCAGGTGCGCCGAATCCCGCTTTATTTTGGCCACCATCTAAAAGTGTAATAATATAATCCACAAAAGAAGCTCCCAGTTTTGGAGTTGCTAAAATCGACAATTCACAGTTTTCAAAACCAGGAATTGAATTATTCACCAAACCGTCCGGCGGAATAATCGCGTAGTTAGCGCGCTTTATCACGGATCTTGAAGCGAGAATATCACTCACATAACCCGTATTTTTATTTCTATAACCCATTTTTAAAACCTCTCTTTTCTAATATAATAATGGGAATCAGTGTTCGAAAACACTGATTCAGACTGAAAAAAAACTCCCTCACATGATTTTCTGCAAAACCTCAGCGTGTTGTTGGAGTTCTTCGACATGAAATGAGTTAGTCCTCCAATATGCAGAGAAATTTCATTTGTCTGCCGTCCTTCACAAGCTTAGTTTCTAGGCAAAAGCGAGTACCAGCGCGGAGCTTCCTTGCGTACGTTGACTAAAAACAGAGAGGGAGTCTTATCCCCGACCATGTGAGAAGTTATGCGAAACACAGTGTAGAAGAGCACTGGAACGGAGTTTTTAACAACGAAAATGAGCGTTTGTCAACACGCTGAATCAGTGTTCGAAAACACTGATTACTGATTTCACTTAAGCTACTTTTTTACTTTTAATGTTCGCGATTAGGAATACGATTGCCCCAACAACCAAGATAATCGCTGAAATGTAAAAGCCCATTACTTTCGAGCCTGTCGAGTCAGAGATAACACCCGTCAAGAAAGGGGCGATAACAGATGAGCTCATTCCGAAGAAGTTGAATACGCCAAATGATGTGCCATACCCTTTTTTCGGTGCACTATCTGCTACATAGGAAATCAAGATTGGCTCTACTGCAAGTTTTCCGAGTAATCCGTATAAAACGAGACCGATAAGTAAAATGCCTGACGTTGGCGCAAGTACGGTTAACATCAACATTGCTGCTGCTGCAACTGTCAAACCAACGATGAAGCGTACTTTTTTTGTTCTGAATATATCTGACATCCTACTGAAAAATAAGGCTCCTGGAATTGCGGAAAAGGCTACAAGTGCTGCGGAAAATCCGATGGCTACACCTTGGAATCCACGTTCTTGTTGTAAGAAGGATGGCAACCATGTCACAACCATATAGTAACCGTAACACGTTGCGAAATAAAGAATGTATGACGCAATCATTCGACCTGTAAACAAGTTTTTGATCGGCGCTTTTTCTTTTGGTGCAGCTTTTTCTTTCACTGCCTCCGAACGATCGACTTTTGGTGAATTTTTAATGACACCTGCAAAGACAAAAATCATCACAACAATCAAACCAGCGATAATGAAAAGCATGATTTGCCAGTTCATTCCGACCGATTTTACGAGTAAGCTAGAAGCAATCAAGCCAATACCCATACCTAGCGCAGAGCCACTATTGATAATCGCCGTTGAAAGTCCGCGCTTTTCAGCAGGAATATTTTCCGAGGACAGCGAGTAAGCCGCGCCGTAGTAAGATCCACAACCAAGTCCTGCAAGTAAACTACCCAGATAAATCATTTCTAAGTTCTGCGCCGTACCAATCACAAGTGCCGCGATGGCGAACAGCGAGAAACCAGGAATAAGCACGACTTTCTTACCAAATTTATCGACTAAAATCCCCGCCGGAATCTGCATCCCTGTATATGCAAAGAAATAAAAACTTGCAATCAAGCCCATTTGTGCATCAGAATGCTGTCCTATTGTTTGTTGAATTTCTGGGAAAATCGGTGTCAAAACACTGCGGTAAATCCAAATAACTACCCAACCTAAACATAAAATAATAATAATTTGCTGCCAATATTGGAGCCCTTTTTTCATTGTTGCCGCTTCGTTTTCCATCTTTGATTCACTCCCTGTTTATTTATATGCTAATTCATATAATGCTTCTGTAAGTGCCTTAACGCCTTCAACCAAGTCCTCTGTTTTCGTGTCTTCTGCCGGATTATGACTAATTCCACCAATGCTCGGTACAAAGAACATTGCTGTCGGTACACGCGGTGCAAAAATTTGAGAATCATGACCTGCACCACTGTGCATCACACGATAGTTCAGCCCTTCTTTTTCACAAACGCCCTCTAAAACAGACACAATGTGCGGATCCATTGGTACCGGTGCTTCGTCCATCCACAAATCAATCGAAATATCGATGCCCATTTCTGCGCAAATTGATTTCATATCTTGCTCAATTTCTTGCGTGAAGCTATGCAATTCAGCTTCATCCGTATGACGACAATCCATCGTAAACAGCGTCTCACCTGGAACGACATTCACCGTGTTTGGCTTCGGTTCTACTTTTCCGAAAGTTAGTACAAGTGGATCGCCTAGTTTTTTCGCTTTATCAATTGATTGCGACACGATTTTACTAAACGCATACACTGTATCTTTGCGGTAGCCCATCGGCGTTGTTCCCGCATGATTTGACTCACCGTTTAGTACAATTGTATAGCGACGTTGCCCAGCAATACTGTTCACCACGCCAACCGCCTTGCCTTCATTTTCTAGCACTTTTCCTTGCTCAATATGAATCTCAACGAACGCCTTAATATCATCGCGTAACGGTTTCGTTTCATCGCGGAAATCAAATCCAGCACCACGCATTGCATCTACAAATTTTACACCTTCAAAATCTGCAACGTCCGCCATTTCCTCTTTATTTGCAAGTCCAAAGAAGTTCTTGCTTCCCCAGAAAACATACGGAAAACGGCTTCCCTCTTCTTCTGCCATTGAAATAACTTCCAGGTTCCGAAGTGGCTGACCGTGTTTTTCTTTCAAATATTTAATTGCAAGATAGGCAGCCAAAACTCCAAACTGACCGTCCAATTTCCCACCGTTGACAACCGTATCAATATGAGAGCCTGACATAATTGTCTCATCCTTGTATGTAGAGCCTTCCACACGACCAAAAAGATTACCAATTTCATCAAAATACGTCGTAAAACCTGCATCATCCATTTTTTTCTTCACGCCTTGTTGCGCCTCCACCCAATAATTTGAGTAAAGCAAACGCGTCGTTCCACCAGTCGGATCTGCGCCAATACCTGAAAGCCAAGCTACATTATCCGCCACATCTTGAAAAATCTTGTCCATCGTTCAAAATCCACCCTTCTTCTGATTTGCCTTATTGTTCTCTACTCTTTAAAGTGTAAGCGTTTCAAGTATTGATTGCATCGTTTAAAAGGGATAAAAACCCCGTACGTATTTTGTTCATTTCGACTAATTAAGGTAGCGAAATTGTTAATAGTGATTATACGAACAAAAAACTCCCTATCGCTAAATAAGAAGTTTTATCACCTATGTATTATGTAAAAATAAAGTTCTCGCCTTGCAGCAAGCTATTATTGCAACAGCGATGACAACGACACATTATCTGACGCCTATAAGAGTTATTCTCAAAGCCATTATAGCACAACTGCATAAAATAGAGACTTCATTTGCTTCCGTTGTAGTTTTTGCAAACCTATGTTACGCTTTTTGCATCAAAACCAAGGAGATGACCTAATTGCAAACAATAATTTTTGCTAAGAAAAATGGCTTGGCACTAAAAGGTGACTTCTACAAGAGCCCACGTCCGGATGCCACAAAAACGATTATTTATTTTCATGGTGGCGGCCTCATTTGGGGACTTCGTAACGATTTGCCTGAGGTTTATCGCAATCTTTTTCTCGAATCTGGCTATCATTTTTTTGCGGTGGATTATCGCTTAGCACCAGAGACGAAGCTGCCCGCTTTATACGAAGATGTGCAAGACGCGATTTCTTGGTTCGAGGCGAATGCTCGCGCAGAATTTGGAGTTGGGAATGCGTTCATCTTATTTGGGCGTTCCGCTGGCGCTTATCTCGCACTCCAAGCTGCTGCTGATGCCACCCTCCCAAACGCTGATGCCGTGCTATCATTTTATGGCTACGCATCAATTAGTGGTGCTTGGTACCAAAATCCGAGTCCTCATTATGCAAAACTGCCAACGATTCCTGCTGAGTTAAAAGATGCGCTAACTAGTAAATCCGAACTCACCGAAGGGTTCATCGAAAAGCGTTACGCCTTGTACATATATTGTCGCCAAACGGGACAATGGCTAGATGAAGTTTTGGGTTCACATCAAGACGCTGATATCGATGCATTTTCCCTTGAAGATATGCGCGATTTCAGCTTTTTGCCTCCCGTATTTATCGCGCATAGCACAACCGATAAAGATGTTCCTTATACAGAAGCTGAAAAGATTGCACAGACTACATTCCAAAATGAGCTTTTTACCGTGCAAAATTTGGAACATGATTTCGACTCCAACATCGATGACGGCTTACCAGCTTACAAGCGAGCGCTACTTTTTTTAGAAGAATACAAATAAAAAAGCTAGTAGGAAAATCACGACACAGAATCATGATTTTCCTACTAGCCTTTATTTGATTAATAAAACTGGGCAGGTCGCATGTTGCACGACTTTTTTTGCGACACTACCTATTGTCATTTTTTGAACGAGTGACAAATCGTGATGCCCCATAATCAGCATATCTATCCCCATTTCGTCAGCATATTTTGTGATTTCTTTTGCAGGAAAACCGTTCAAAATCGCCGTTTTATAAATAAATCCCGCCTCACTAAGGAGTTCACCTTTTTCAGCAATCATTTTCTGCGCGTCCTCCATTAAATTCACCTCTAAGTCCAGGCCAACCTCCACATCTTCGGCAATTGCCTTGTCATTTACGACATGGATAAGCGTGATCTCCGGTGTCTCTGCAAATTCTTGGCACAACGCTACTGTTTTTTCGATTATTTTTTTAGAAAGTTGATCATCTGCAATTAATACCGCTAATTTCATCCTAATCCCCCCATTAATCAAGTGCGCTCAAGGCTTTTCGTCCAACTAACAAAACAATAATTCCAACGAACACCGCAAATCCTGCTACATAAAAAGTCACGTGCGGATTGAACCAAACTGCTAAACTTCCGGCGAGCCATGGCGCAATTGCACCACCTGTGAATCGGATGAAGCTGTAAGCCGAGGAAGCCGTGGAACGCTCGACCGGCGAAACAACCATCACAGCTGACGTAATCAATGTGTTATTAATTCCTTGAAAAAAGCCAGCAATCACGATACACGCTGAAATCACCATACTATAGTTCGCACCAACGCCCATTACAACTAATACAATTGCAAAAAGTGCCAATGCCCCTATCATGACAGACTTTGTTCCCCATACTTCTTCTAATCGAGGTGCCACAAAAACCGAGGAAATCGCAAGCATCAGTCCCCAACCAAAGAACACCAAACCAACTTGAATAGCGCTATAACCGACCATTAGGAACGGCGAATAAGCAAGCAATGTAAAAAATCCAAAATTATAAAATAGCGCTGTTAAGCCCGTTACGAGCAAACCTTGATGACGTAAAGCTGTGAGAGAACTCCAAAATTTTGATTTCACTTTTGGCTTCGGTATCGGATCCAGCAACATGATTATCGCCACAAACCCTATCGCCATCAATGTTGCTACCCCAAAGAACGGTGCGCGCCATGAAACACTCCCAAGAAGCCCTCCAACAAGTGGGCCAACAGACATACCAAGCCCCATCGCTGCTTCATACATAATAATCGCTTTTTCCGTTGCACCCGAGCTAACCGCAATAATTGTTGCCAGCGCAGTCGAGATAAATAGTGCATTCCCGAGCCCCCAACCAGCGCGCAAGCCAACTAATTGCCCAACAGATTGTGACAACCCGCCAAGTCCTGCGAAAATAATAATAACGACAAGTCCGATAAGCAATGTCAATTTTGCTCCAATTCGGCTTGATATAAATCCCGTAAACAGCATCACAACACCGGTCACCAACATATAACTCGTAAATAATAACGATGTTTGTGCTGGCGTCGCATGCAATTGTTCCGAGATAGATTTCAAGATAGGGTCGACAAGTCCGATTCCCATAAAAGCTACCACGCATGAAAAAGCTACTGCTAATGCCGATTTAGGCTGATGCAGCAAGCTTTTCAAAACACCTTCTTCTTTTTGTAACGCCACTTTTCCTTCTACCACAACGAACCACTCCTGTTTGTTTATTAATCTAATTTAAAGTATACTACCAGCATAACTTATATGTCAATATTGACATGTTTATTTTTATATTTAAAATGATAGAGTAAAATATGTTATACTGAACGAATAAACATTGCGTTGGAGGGGTTCAAATTGAATACATTGAGTTATGTCCTACTATGCATGCTCGCGCGAAAATCCTGCACGGGATATGAGTTAAAGCAATATATGGAGCTATTTTGGCAGGCACATCATAGTCAAATCTATACCGTTCTTGGCAAAATGGAGTCAGAAGGTTACGTCCAATTTGAGGCAGACCCAGAAACGACAAAGAAAATCTACTCTCTGACCGAAAAAGGCGTCCAAGCCGTCAGCGAATGGGTGCTGGAAGAAACCGCCAAGCCAATTAGCCGTGATGAATTCCTCGCCAAAATTTACGTGATTGCGTTGATGGACAAAAGCACCGTGGCGCAACTTTTCAATGATCGCCGTAGACATTATAAAAAAAGAGCAGCGATTAACAAACCGAAGCTCGAGGAACTGGAAGTCTTGAAAAATGATCCGAGACGAAAAGAAGACTGGCGCAATTCATTTGGTAGATATTTGATTGTGAAGCGCCGTGATGATCTCTGCACGCAAGAGCTTGCTTGGTGCGACTGGGCCGAAGATTTATATCATCATTCATTTGATAAAATATGAAAAAAGCGCTTGAGTGACTAGCTTTGCGTCACTCAAGCGCTCTCATCTATTAACCATTCCAACCAAGATGGCACCGGAACACCAAGTTCATTAAAAATAATCCTACCTGATGCTTGGAATAACTCCAAACCAATAATAAATAAAATAGCTGCTGCAATATATCGAGGCCACTTCCGCCAACGCTCCCGATGAAAAACATAATCTGCAAGCCCCGCGAATGTCATGGCGCAGACAAGATAAAATACTAATTTTGCAATAATCATATCCCTACTCCAATATCTTATTTTCTATTTTTATACCTGCACTTTCGATACGACAAATGAGTTTGTCAACGTCTTCTCCAAAAGGAATATCTAAGCGATAAACTTTGCCGGCATTCACTTCTATAAGAACAAATTTGCTGTAATTAGTGAATGCTTGACCAAAAATATTTTTAGCTTTCAGCTCTACTTTTGAGATTTCTCTTATCTCTATCTTAAAATTGGAAGATTTATGTAAAAATGATAAAAATGCTTTCTTATGGACAAGTTGATCACATTCTAGCTCCCTCTTCTTCTGCTTTTTCGTAGCCAAGTAGTACGGTAACTGAAACAACCATATCGCTATAATATTGCCAGCCATACTTTCCTCAAACGCCTTCCTATTATAAAAATCGCCTCCTACTTGAAAAAAGTATAATCTACCACTCTCTAAATATACCCGCATATATCTATCGAATATAAGCGCCTTTCTTTTTACTAAGTGAAAAAACATGCTACTCTCCCCTATACAATCGTTCTATTGGAAATTGCTTCCCCCACTGATCATCATAAAGCGCACGATGAAAATCTTGCACCATCTGATTCCCTTGACCTTCCTTTTTTGTATAACTATAACATGCAACCCCAACAAAAATAAATGCTACGAGTATCAAGCCCGCCGCAATAAATTTCTTCATGATACGAAACTCCCTCATTTTTTACACTTACCGTACCATAAAAATAATCCGAAAAACCAAATTTGTCCTAAACGTATGTATTTTGATCCTAAACGCCATCCTCTCTCAATCGAGTAGGAGGAGCCGTTAGGCTCCGACCTCTCACACCACCGTACGTACCGTTCGGTATACGGCGGTTCAAT
>NZ_CAUYTL010000041.1:0-26002 GCF_963575615.1 Listeria rocourtiae subsp. hofi
TTGTTTTGGATTCTCTCAAGGACCGTGTGTCACATTACATTTCTATTTCTTAATTACACACTTTTCTTGACAAACCCGCCATTCCAAAATCCATTCTTTTGTTCATGTCCAAGTTAAATTCGCTATATGGATTGATGTGATATCAATTTCTTGGACATAGGTATTTATAATTCTCTTCTCCGCCATAACCAGCGTCTGCGACGATGTAATCTGGAAGGCCTCCTAATTGCTTTTCAAACGAAGATAGAAAGGGAAGGAAACACCGCTTATCTCTAGGTCGTTGAAAAATGGCACAATGCAAGGTAAATTTATTTTCCGTGGCAATTTGAACATTATACCCTGCTTTTAACTGTCCATTTCGCATGTGATCTTCTTTCATTCGCAGGAAGGTCGCATCTCTATCTGTTTTAGAAAAGCTATTTCGATTACCAAATTGTTGAAAATGCATCTGATACTTTTGTAGCCTAGGTAAATAATCGCGTTGTACTTGTTTTTGTTGTTTGATCCACATCCGCTTCTCTTGTTTTAAGGATTTTTGTTCTACACTATCAGCCTCTGCGAGTCTGGTATCAATGGCTTCAATCGTTTCAGAAAGCACTTGATCTAATTGCTCCAATTGCACGATTGAAAAATTTTCTTTCTCCTCTTTCTCCATATCTAATGCGACTTGGCGCTTCATATCTTCGTAAAGGATGCCGATTTTTTCTTGTAGACTTGCATGGAACCGTTCCGATGATTTTCGCCAAACAAAGCTATATTTATTGGCGTTTGCTTCTATCTTTGTGCCATCTACATATATTTTTTCACCTGAAATAAGTTGTTGTTTTAGCGCAAAGGGTATGAAAAGAAATAAACATATTTTTTAACAACCTACCAAAATGTGGCGAAATTCAGGCACGATTAATCGTTCGATAACTTGGTGCTTGTTGCCCTGCTAACCGCATCATCGGAATGTTTTCTTGCGTCATAGACGCTATTTTCCGACCGGAGGTCACGCATAGAGAATGACTTTGAGCATCATCTTTGGGTGATAACTTGGACGGCCTTCTGCCGTTTGCCAATTTTGAATATCTATTTCTAGTATTGCCTCTACCTGTTGATGAACCATGCGTGACACATGACTTTCAGGAATCATTGTTTCTAAATCCATTGGAAGAATTAATTGGTCCATGTTACAATCGATATACGTAAATAGCACTCCTTTGTTGGGTTTTGGTTGATACTTTAATTTTAACAAAGCGTGCTATTTTTGTGTACTTATTTCTATCTAAAAAAGGATCAGACATCTGTTGATACTAATCAACTTTTGTCCCATCCTCGCTATCCATTTGTTTTCCAACGCCAAAATGAAGGACCTTTCGGGTAAAGACATCTAAAAATGTAATGACATACACCCATTTATCTTTTTGCGTCCATACATAGGTCAATCCGTTAATACATGATATACCCGTTCTTCGTCATCTTACGAGTTCAGCACTAAATAGTCGTTGCTATCAAAAAAGGATAGATTATTGGCTGATTTTGCATTCAACCTTTGATCTATCCTTTTCTTTTTAACTTTTATTTCGTTATTTCTTACCGATTTTGTTGTCTTTTGCGAAGAAATACGATAAATCCAAATGCTACTAGTAAGCTTCCAAATAAGATTGTCAGCAAGGAGAAATTGTCTCCTGTTTTTGGTAATAAACTCTTAATAGATAGGCGTTCTTCAGCTTGATCTGCTTCATTATTCTCCTCTAATTTGTTTGAGCTAGTATCTGACTTAGATGAATTTTGTGGTTGTTGTGGTTGTCCTGGTGCTACTGGCTGCTGTGGTTGTTCTGGTTTTTCCGGTTGACCTGGATTTTCTGGGTCTGGCTGTTTGATAAAGCGAACCGTTTGGTCTAAGTCGTTAATATCTTCATGGACCACAACTTCTTTCCCATTGCGGAATAATTTCTCAAAGACAACAACTTCTTTTCCAGCTAGCTCACGTGCATCTAAGTCGAAGGTTACTTCCACAACACCATTTGATTCTTCTGGTGTGAAGGTTGTTTCGCCTAGCACTTCTTTACCATTTGATACGACTGGCTTCCCTGTTGCTTTGTCCATTAGTTTTCCTGTGACAGTATATTCTTTTCCAACGATTAAGTCTTCATAATATACCTTATCAATAATGCTTACTTTTTCTTCTGGCATGATTTCTTTGTCACCATTTTGATCTGTTGCAATGGTTTTTAGGTCTGGTTTCGTGAATTTCACGGTTTGGTCTGCATCATTAATGTCTGTATGCACGGCTACTTCTTTGTTGTCGGTATATAGACGCTCAAATGCTACGACTTCTTGCCCTGCTAACCCTTTGGCGTTAAATATGAACGTTACCTCTACTTCACCATTCGCTGCTTCTGGGGTGAAAGTGGTTTCTGCTTCGACTTGCTCACCGTCAACTAATAATGGTGCTTCTGTAGCTTTGTCCATCAAAATTCCTTGGACGGTGTACTCACGACCTGGCGTAAGATTTTCATAACGAACCGTATCAACAAGGCTGATTTCTTCTTCGGGGCTTGGGCTTTGCGTGCCTGTTTCTACGTCACGTAATGTGGTACCGATTTCTGGTGTTTTAATCGTAACCGTTTGGCCTTCGTCGTTGATGTCTTCGTGATTCACTACTTCTTTCCCGTTACGCATTAATTTCTCAAATACAACGATATCTTTGCCGTATAGATCGCTTGCGTCAAATGTGAACGCTACTTCGACAGAACCGTCTGTCTCTTCTGGTGTGAAAGTTGTTTCACCGCGTACTTCTTCCCCTTTTACAAGCACTGGCGCGTTGGTTGCTTTATCCATTAACATGCCTTGTAGCGTGTATTCTTTACCTGCGATTAAATCTTTGTACGCTACTACGTCAATGATGGTTACTTCGCTGTCTGCATTCAGTTCTTTTTCACCGTTTTGGTCGGTTGCTGTTGTACCGATTTCTGGTGTTTTGAACGTAACCGTTTGGTTTGCATCATTGATATCCGTGTGTGCCGCTACTTCTCTACCATTTTGGTACATGGTCTCGAAAGCTACGATGTCTTGTCCGGCTAAACCTTTGGCGTTAAATGTGAACGTTACTTCTACTTCGCCATTTGCTGTTTCTGCTGTGAAAGTCGTTTCTGCTTCTACTTGCTCGCCGTCAATCACGAGTGGTGCTTCTGTTGCTTTGTCCATCAAGATTCCTTTGACCGTGTACTCACGACCTGGAATGAGGTTTTCGTAGTTTACAACGTCTACTAATGTGACTTCCTCTTCTGGACTTGGCGTTTGTGTTGCTGTTTCTTCGTCGCGCAATGTGGTACCAATCGCTGGATCTACCACTTGAATCGTTTGTTTCGCATCATGAATATCTTGGTGAACGGCTACGACTGCGCCGTTTAATTTCAATGTTTCAAACACAACGATGTCTTTTCCTTTGAGTTGCGATGCGTCTACTGTAAATTCGATTTCTTCCGTGCCATCCGTATTCGCTGGACTAAACGATTTCGTCGCTGTTACCGTTTGGCCGTCTACAAGTAGTGGTTGATTCGTTGCTTTGTCCATCAAAATGCCTTCGATGTCATAGGTTTGCGTTATGTCTAGGTTTTGGTATTGCACTTCATCGACAATCGTGATTGGTCCTGCATGTACATTGCTTTCGCCCGTTTCTTTATCACGTGCCACCGTTCCAATGCTTGGCTCGATGAAGGATACGGTTTGTGTCAAACTATCTTTATCCGTGTGCTCAGCCATCACTTGTCCTGACTCATCTTTCAACACTTCAAAGACCACATACGAATTACCTTTTAAGTCTGTCGCATCTAAAGGTTTCAGTGGTACCGTCACTTCTCCAGCTGCTGTTGTCGGGATGAATTCATGCGTTCCTTGTGTAAATACGATGTTGCCCGTTAATTTGTCTACCAATGTTGCTTCTAATGTGTAACGCTCACCTGGATTTAGGTTGGTATAGACAACGCGGTCGCTCAGTGCCACGTTTTGGTGCGGATGAATATCATGTTGTAATCCTGTGCTCGTTTCAAATGCAAATGTTTGTAAACTTGGTATCACGAAAGATACCGTTTGATCGGCATCGTTTAAGTCTTCATGGGTTGCTACAACTGCATTTGTTGCTGTATCGATCAGACGCTCAAATACCACGACTTGTTGCCCTTTCAATGCACGTGCGTCAAATCCTTCTAATGCCACGACTTCTTCGCCATTCTCTGTTGTCGCTGTGAATGTTGTCGACCCTTGCGTTAACACCGTTTGCCCATCTTTTGTCATCAGTTTCGCTTCTAAACGATAGTTTTTACCTGGTGTTAATTGCTCATAAGTCACACGGTCGCTGATTTGCGTGGCCATACCTGGGTATAACACCTTGTTGTTTGTTCCTGTTTCAAAAGCAAGTGTTTCAATTTGCGGTTTATAATCACGCTGATTCGTGACATTGTCTAACTCTAAAACGGTTGTATCACTTACAATTTCAAAATCAATCGGCTTACCGTCTAGAATGTAACCACCATTTGGCGCTTTGGTTTCGACAAAATGATAGTTGCCGTACGGTAAATCATTTACGGTTACTTTACCAGTGGTAGCCGCACTGGTATACACGCCTACTTGGTTCCCTGGTGCACTAGATGTTCCCTCATATAGCGTGAACTCTGCTCCTGCCAATGGGTTTTGTGTGTCTGCGTCTACTTTGGTAAATTCTACGCTACCAAGTGGCTCAATCGTTGCTTTGTTCGCAACTTTCAACTCAAATGGTACTGTTACTTGATTTTCTCCAATAGTAAATGTTCTTGGTGTCGTGTCTAACTCATAACCTGCTGGTGCTTTTGTTTCGACAAAATAGTAATCTCCGAATTCTAAGTTGTTCACTTGGAACTTACCAGATGCTGGTGTTACGTGGCTACTCACGAGTGTCCCTGATCCTGGTGTGCCTTGGAATAGGTCAAACTCTGCATCTGCTAAAACTTGGCTTTCATCTGTTTCATCATATTTAATTAGTTCCACTGATCCTACTGGTGTTGGAATGGCTTTGTTCGCAACACCTAACTCGAATGGTACCGTTACTTGATTTTCTCCAATGGTGAACGTTCTTGGTGTCGTGTCTAACTCATAACCTGCTGGTGCTTTTGTTTCGACAAAGTAGTAATCTCCGAATTCTAAATTGTTAACTAGGATAACACCTGATGCTGATGTTAAATGTGTGCTGATTGGTGTTTTTCCTTCTGCTGGTTGGCCTTCGTATAGGGCAAACTCTGCTCCTTCTAATCCCTTGCTTTCGTCGTCTTCATCATACTTGATTAATTCTACTGAACCTACTGGTGTTTCTTCAAGTTCATTAATAATTGGAATTTCTAAAGGTACGGTACCTTTACTGCTTAATCTAAATTTATATGGTCCTTCCAGTAATTTATACCCTTCTGGTGCAGCCGTTTCTTCAAGTTCATATTCACCAAATTTTAAAGTTTCACCATGTCTGATTATTCCGTTTTCATCTGATTTAATACCTTCTTTGATTATTTTCTTCGTACCATTTGAAATCCGGTGTAGGGTAAATTCTGCTCCTTCTAGCGCATTACCGGCTTCATCTTGCTTCTTAACTGTGAATCCGGCACTATCGCCTTCCGCTCCACCTGATCCACCTTCAACTCTAACGATACTCTCTGTATCTTCAGTTCTTTCTGTCGATACTATTTTAGCCTTATTAGTGAATTCTAATTGATCTGGATCAGTGATTTTAGTGTTATAATAAATTTTTCTTCCCAGACCATCATCAATATTGCCTAAATCCATTTCGAATGTACCTTTTTCGGCATTATAGTTCTCTATCTTTGTTTGCCAAGGTATACCATGAACTATACCAACCAGGCCTTTATCATTGTACGTTCTTGCTACTCCTACTTCATCCTCATTCATAAATCCGGCAAACTCTTGTCCTGGTCCTATTTCGTCATATACTCGTACATTATTCATAGACTCATATAGAACAGGGAATTCCGGATTAGGTAACAACGGTGGGATAATATAGACTGTCCATCTAATCATCTGCTCTGATTGTATATAGTTCCCACTTTTGACAATATAATCACCTTGAACAGGACCTTCAGGATTTGATCCACCACCACTTGGTTCTTCCGGTGTAATCGGTACTACTACAGTTCCTTCTGGAAGATCAAACTCGATTTCAATCTCATCGCCTGGAGTAATATCATTTGAGAATTTAACATGAAATTCGAAATATCCTTTGACATTGGATTTTCTTTCTGGATAGTCTGTAAACGTAACAGTGTACTGCTGATCACCTGGATCCGTTCTTTGTCCAATCGCAACAACTTCCCTATTGCTATCATTAAAGTACATCAAGTCATTCGGTGCCGTTTGAAGTTCTTTAGGAAGTGTAACCTCCATTTTATCGCCTTCATCAACATCTATATCATTAGGAATACTAAACTCATATCTAATTTTGAAATTTTTATTTGTAGGGACAGATTCAATAGGTTTACCATTACCATCCGTAAGTTGAACACTGGTAACAAATTGATTTCCCCAATTGTATCCGCCTGCTGCTGATGCAACTAGCTGCATCGATAATTGATTAATAACTAGTACACACAGTAACATCATTGCGACAACTTTTTTAAAATTTTTCTTCATTCATTTCCTCCTGATTTTTGGATTTAGTAACTCGTGATTGCCTGTCTCAATTACTAGTATATATATAAACCTAATTTCACGATGTAACATATGTTACATCGTTTTTAGCTCCACACTTGGCAACACCATTTATCTTTTAATCTATATCTACAAAATAAAATACTCCTGTTGCCTTTTTGTAAGCTAACAAATTTTAGTGCCTTGGACCAAATTAAGATAAATTAGGGTATTGTACTTTATATTCATCAAAGGATGTTATGCCGTTGTTGAAAAATAATTATTGATGATTTCGATGTTGTTTCTTCTTGTGAATTCTTGGCTTTCCCTTCCCCCTAAAAGAGAATACCATGACTATAATTATTAGTTTGTAACAAAAGTTACACTGCGCAAAAAATAGAAGAACATTGCTTCTTTACATAAAAAAAGCCCCAAAAAGAACCTTTTAAAAAACTAAAACTACTATAATATATAGGTTTTACTAGTTAATTTTTCGCGTAACATATGTTACAGATTTGCCTTGTAGTCTATGTTACTGTGAAAAAGTGATTGCGCTATGAAATGCCAATACGTCATCCGAATAGACAACCAAACGGAAGCGAAAGGAGTATAAGTAAATGGATTTTTTACATGTACACGGCTTATTGATTAAGCAGCCCAACCTATTAATGTCACTACTTGAAATGACAAATCTCGACACTTGGCATCCCGACATCTGTCAACTACAAAAATTAAAAAGTTACCAATCTCTCAACATATCAGACAAAGAGAAGATTATTCATGTCACAAAAGGGGTATTGTTGCAACAAGTGAACAATCCAGAGATATGTAAAATGAATGTTAATGCGATATGGTCAACAAACGATATTATCTTCCATAATGTTTTCCAACAAAATCAATATGAATATTTAGCAATAGGGGACGTCGAAATAGAGTTATTCGATGCACGTTCTGTTCTAGACGAAATTTCAAAAGAACCATTTTTTCCTGATTTTTTAATCGACTACAATAAGCGGCAGCAAGAGGAGTTCTTTCAATTTTCATATATGCTGACAAAAAATATTCGCGAGCGCGTACTCGATGTGATGAAGCGTTTTTCAAAGAAGCTTCCAGATGGCTATTTAGTTCCAAAGCGCGTCAACAGTTTATTGTTAGCGAAATGTTGCCAAGCCACTCCTGCGACAGTAAAAAAAGCTTTAGATGACTTAAAACATGAGAAAACAATCGTGAAGAAAGAACAGAATCTTTTTATTCAAGAATAACTACGGCGCAGAATAATATTGTCTGTGTAATGAGAATTATTCAGATTAACATTATTTTAAACGATATTATGTGAAACGTTGGTTAATATCAAAGGCTAATATTTTAAAGGGGGTAGTAAAAATGAACTTTATACAATTCCATAAAGAACTGTTTAGAGTTAATTCCGATTTTTCAAACTACGCTTCTAACCATGCAGATGTACAACCATTTTTCTTTGAGGGACCTAGTATTTTTAAGCCTGATTTAGATAAGTACGCATTTCTAATTTCTGAGGGTGTTATTCTTAAATATCACATTTCACCATTAGGTAAGATGCTTTATGATAATTTTTATACGCACAAATCCATTATTGGACTGTTTCCTAATATTTTTTATTTTGATGATTACTTTGAATATACGACGTTGGGGAATGTGAGTGGCCTTAAAATTCCATTATCTACTCTCGACTCCTATCCTGAGGAGAGTAAAAATGAATTGTTTTTCAAGAATATTCAACGTGAGCTGTTCTGGAAAGATTCTGCCGCTAGAATGTTAGGTCTTAACTTGCAGCAAAAAATATATTACATTCTATCTATTATGTATAATTTTAGGGGGATAAATCCTTGGGATAATACGTATAGTATGCCAAAATATATAACACACGAAATTTTGTCTACCATGGCAAATGTAAGTAGGACACGTGTTTCTTATGTTATGTCTGAATTACAGAAACAAAATGTTATTACTTATAATGATGACGGTAAACTGGTTATTCAGGATATTGATTTTTTACATGATAACTGTGGTTATTAAATAGAAATAGCGATAAAAAATCGAAATACAGGATTTTTTATCGCTATTTTGTAGATTAAAAATGGATTTATTGGATAACTGTTACTGTTGTTCCTGTGTCGCCTGGAATTTGAACGCCAAAATCGATAATTACTTTGTCTCCGGCTTGTAGTTTGCGGTTAATACCATTTTCATCTTTAATGAAACGGCTGTAGATTTTGAATTTGCCATCAGATGCAATGCCACCTGCAACCACTGTTTCAATGTTTGCTTGTGGTGTGATGGTTCTTTGTGGGATTCCGTTGACTACAAGACGTAATACTTGGGTACCTACTGGGGCGAATCCTGTTACATAACCTGCATTCGCTTTAATATCGTGCACTACTGGTTTGACATGTTCTTTGTTAACAATCGTTGTGGCTACAAGATTTGCTGGCGTACGAATACGCGTATCACTCCACTTGCGCATATGTCTTTTGTATGACTAACTAGCATAATGATGGATAAAATTACAAGACAAAAATCCGACACAGCTGTGAACAAAAAAAAGCTCGTTCCTAACTACCTTTCAATATACTCCATTGCAATTTCGGTAACAAATAGCCTTATTACTTGAGAAGCCAATTGCAGAAAGACTATTTTACACACTATCTTGTGTTGTGCATCCGTTATAAACTAATAAAGTGATTCATTTTCCGAATACAACTGAAATTTGAAATTAGAGAGGAGGAAAACATCGATTTCAGAGGAATTTATCACCAATAGATTAAAAAGGGAATAAGACACACCTGTCTTAACTACAAAAAAAACATAGAAAAGGGAGCACACACATGTCAGTAAAAATGAATAATGTTTTAAAGAAAGTTTCAGTTCCGTTGATTGCAGTAGGTATCCTATTTGCAATCCCAAGTACACCGCAAGCTATAGTGAGTCCAGAAATAAAAGAAGGGATTGACTATATTAAGCCGCATCAACCAGCACCAGGAGTTGCTCTTGTAAATACACAACCCGAATTCCTATGGGCCATGCTTGACATTACAATTAAAGATATTTATCTTAATAAAGATATTAAGCTAGCTAAAGCCTATCAATATAAGCTACGCTCGGATGTGAATATTTATGGTAATGGACATACTTTAGATTTCAATGGTAAAAGTGCACTGATTGAAAATAGCACTTCGTCTCGTCACTACCCAAAAGTTACTGATACAACAAACCTAAACGTACGCTTTGAAAATTTAAAAATTAAGAACACAGACCTATATGGAGGGGCGTTTAATACGTTTAGTCCTGAAATAACGTTCTACTTTAAAGATGTTTCTCAACTTGATAGCAGCAAATTAATTAAAGGTGGCTTATCAAAAATTAACTTAGAAGGGACGATTTCTGCACCGTATGAAGTGAAGGATGATTTTGATACTGGCTATATCAGTGGAAACCATATTATTGCTAAAAGTAATGCAAAAGTTAACCTAAAATCAATGTATACAGCTATTCAACCACATAGTTCCTTCACAATTGAAAAAGGGGCTAACATAAATCTAACCTCTACGCGTGGTAGCGCTATTGATTCTATCCTGGAGTACTCTCCAGTACTAACCAACAATGGTCAACTTCACATCGATGCGAAACAAGGTCATGCTGTAGGACTCGCTAGTGGTTCTATGATTCTAAATGCTGGTAGTGATACACAATTAAACGGTAAGACAGCAGTGGCTACAAATAATTTAACAGTGAAATCACAAGCAACATTAAAAGCTTCTTCTAGTGCCGAAACATTACAAATTGGGAAAAGTGTAAACATCGAAAAAGGAGCAAATTTTAGCATTCAAAGTACAACAACAGATATTTTCCGTACAAAAGATCCATTTGATGCTTATTCCGTAGCTTTACCCAACCCAAATACCGTAATAGCTTCTATTGATATGAATTCGAACACTGGATTAGCAACTTGGAAAAAAGGAGCTACAAACGCTTCTGCTCCACATAATACCTACGCTAAAAATTTCGAATCTAAATTTAGCATTTTCAAACCTAATAATTTGAAAACAATCGACTCTAACAACAAAAACTTCGGCAATACCTTTAAAAATAAAGAAGTTGGTAAAATCGAGGGAGGCTCATTCGCGACTAAATTTGTCAAAGATGAAACACCAGTTGAACTTCCTGAAGAATCTGAGCAAGGCAGTTTCTTAAAAGGAAAACAGTTCAACTTCCAAATGAACGGCTTAAGCGACGCTGAATTTGCTACTATGAAAATCGATCTTGATAAAGGCAAAGCTACCATTCAACAAAATAATGCGGAACCACATTGGTATTTCCCCAATAAAGCCTATGCAGCTATTCTAATCTACGATGAAAAAGGTAATCAAGTTTATGAGAAGAACTTTGTTGGGCGTGGATGGGTGCCAAAAGAAATAAAAGACGTTACATTAAAAAACGGCTATACAATTAATGTGATACACCAAGAAGCAAATAATAGACTGAAATTAACAAATCCAACAACAACTCAATCACACACTACACACCAAATAAATATCTATGAAGTCACTACAAACGGATTGATCCAAACAAATTCTCTAAAAGGAAAACAATTTAACTTACAAATGAGCGGTTTGGGAGATTCTGAATTTGCTACCCTGCTGATTGACCTTGAAAAAGGTATTGCTAAATTCAAAGTAAATGGAGTTATACTAAATCCGTATATCAAAAACATGTCTTATGCATCCATTTTAATTCAGGATGAAAATGGAAATCAAACCTTTTCGAGAGACTTTTTTGGAGGTTCGTCTCTAATACCAAGAGCGTTTGACATGACTTTAAAGCCAGGCTATACAATCACTGTGATGCATCAAGAAGCGGGCAACCACCTAAAATTAACAAACAAAAACATTACTTACAAAGCACAAGGAACTAACAAGTACCAAGTTACCACTGAGGGACTACTAAAAATTCAGTAATAACCTCTTTGGCAACACATCTTCTTCAAACAACAAATGAAAAGTACGTATTAAGAATCTAATTTCAGATTTTTGATACGTATTTTTTCCTTTTGGGCACGCGAGGCGTGCCAGTTTCCGCATATTATTAGCCATGAAGTAGAGATTGGCTTCGGTCGCTACTTTTGGAAGCCCTCGTAAACGGAAACGAGTGAACCCCAAAAGAGCCTTCACAGTATAAGGCATGATAGGCAGGCTATCGTTTTCCTCTAATAGGTATTTATAATTCTTTTCTCCACCATAACCAGCGTCTGCGACGATGTAGTCTGGAAGGCCTCCTAATTGCTTTTCAAACGAAGATAAAAAGGGAAGGAAGCACCGCGTATCTGTAGGTCGTTGAAAAATGACACAATGCCAGGTAAATTGATTTTCCGTGGCAATTTTATACGAAAACTTTCCGTAAAAATGCAAAAAAAGCTTACGCCCTTATGTATCACAAACAGAAAGAATTTCAAATATCTCTTATTATTTTGGCTATAAGGGTTTTAGTAAAGCTCCTTTCTGTTCTAAGTAATGTTCTCTAAATTCAATATAGCGGGAGTTATCTGTTAATAATCGATAAATAATGCGAAGTAATAAATGTGCGGTGGCAATAATTGCTTTTTTAGAACCTTTATATTTAACAATGCGCCAGAAAAAAGCTTTGATACGATTATTCTTTCCACGACTAAGAGCAAGCGCTGCTTGTGTCAGAACCTTCTTTAAATACGCATTCCCTTTGCGAATACGCGCATTATAATTTTTCCCTGCGCTTTCATGATTACCAGGTGAGAGGCCTGCCCATGAAGACAAATGTTTCGAAGATGGAAAGACGGACATATCCAACCCGATTTCAGCTAAAATGACAGAAGCCATCGTCACGTTAATTCCAGGGATTTCGTCTAAAGTAACTACTATTTCGTCATGAGGTACTAATGCATCATGGATTGCTTTTTCTATGGTATTTATTTGTTCCGTAATGAAATCAATCTTATCCAGGTGTATGCGTAAAAGAAATCGATGATGTTTTCGCACAAACCCTTGAAGAGCTTCTATTAAATCAGGTACTTTTTTCTTCAGTGAAGTATACACTAATTTTTCTACTTTTTCTGGTGTTAGGACTTCCCATTTACAATAGAGTCCAAAAGATTTCTACCAGATGCACCATAAATATCACGTATATAAGTGGTTAGCTTGATACCTGCATGTTGTAACACTTTATGTGCTCGATTTTTCTCTTTGGTTAAGTCTTCTGTCAGATGTTTTCGGTGGCGCGTAAGATCACGTAAATCTTGAATAGGTTCCGGCGGAACAAAACTAGGTGGGACCAAGCCGACACGAGTGAGTTTAGCAATCCACTCCGCATCTTTCATATCCGTTTTTCTGCCAGGGACATTTTTAATCATACGTGGATTAGCGAGAATCAACTCGAAATCATCTTGTAGAATATGCCAGACGGGTTTCCAATAAACACCTGTGCTTTCCATGGAAACAACGGTACAGTGATGACTTTTTAGCCAATCATGCATTTGTAGTAACCCACTGGTTGTAGAAGCGAAGCTTTTTATAAATTTTTTTGGTCGTGTTCCTTTGGAGGGGGTCTTTAAGACACAAGCTACCATTATCTTTTGGTAAATATCGATGCCTGCACAACTATCCACAAGTATATCCATACTAAATTCCTCCTTGCAAATTAGTAGAGGAATAAGTTATCATGTTCATAGAAAATCTTTATTTTATACGCATGCTTGAAAGCATAATGAATGGTGCAAATGAGCATGACGGTTCAGTTTGTCCCGCGAGGTTTTGGAGAACCTCAATAAGCCATCGACCTACAACTTACTCCTCTATCTCTATTATGATAGAAAAACAGTTGTAGGTCGATAGCTTTTTTCATTATGATTGGTGTCAGCGGAAGCTGACATGGGGGTTTGTCCCATCCTCTTCTTTCATATTACGTTCTATATCGGTTCTGCCTTCTTTCTTTGCGTTGCTTCTCTATTTCACGCCTAAAATATAGCACTGCAGAGCCTTTTCGTACTCTTGTTATTTTTCCGCGTTCCACGAGTGAATAAAACCCTTGCTTAGAGATTCCTAAATGATTAATCGCTTCTTGTGTGGATAAAAATTCTTTGTCTAAAAAATAATACAATGAGTGATAGTAAGTGTTCAGTTGAATAACTCCTTTCGTAATTGATCTGAAATCCAGTCCACATCCTCTGTTGTCATTATCGTTCCCGATGGTAAGCACATTCCGTTCTCATACAGATGCACCGACACTGCTTTTTCTTCACGCTTATAAAATGGAACGTCTGTAAAAACCGGTTGCGTATGTAGCGGCTTCCACAATCTTCTCACTTCAATCCCTTTTTCGGCTAGATGCTGAACTTGCTGGTCTTGAACGCCCCTTTGCAAAGTAAATGTCGTCAGCCAACGATTTCCAAAACTCGATGCGATTTCTGGCATAAATGCGACATCTTGAAAATTTTGCTGATATTGTTCGAAAATCGCTCTTTTTTTCTGAATTCGCTCTTGAAGAACGTCCAATTGAGCAATGCCGATGCCCGCTAAAACATTACTCATTCGGTAGTTATAGCCGATTTCTTTATGATAGTAATACGGCTTGTTTTCTTTTGCTTGTGTGCTTAAAAAACGTGCTTTTCCAATGGATGCCGCGGATTTGCCAATCAGCGCGCCGCCTCCCGAAGTCGTTATAATCTTGTTACCGTTGAATGAAAAAATGCCGAATTCACCAAATGTCCCTAGCTTTTGGCCTTTATACTCCGCTCCTAAAGACTCCGCAGCATCTTCTATAATCGGAACGTTATATGTTTGAGCAATTGCTACTAATTTCTCGATTTGTGCACTTTGCCCATACAAATGCACGACGATAATCGCTTTTGGTAGTTTTCCTTCTTGTTTAGCTTCTTCCAAAGCATATTCTAAGGCGTCTGGACACATCCCCCATGTAAGCGATTCGCTGTCAATAAAAACTGGTTGTGCACCCAAATATACTGCTGGATTAATGCTTGCGATGAACGTAAAACTAGAACAGAAAACAGTGTCTCCGCTTCCCACTTCTAATAATCGCAATGCTAAATGAATTGCACTTGTACCGGAAGAGGTAGCTAAGCAATCTGTGACGCCATGGTATGCTGCTAAATTCTTTTCAAACTGCACTAGGTTAGGCCCGAATGGAGCAATCCAATTAGATTCAAACGCTTGATCAATGTAACTTTGCTCCTGACCAGACATGTGCGGGGGGGATAATAAATATTGTTTCATACTATTTCTCTCCTTGATGTTTGATAATCTGTAAAATTTTCCATTGTTACGTAATTTTGCTGGGAAATACCCTCTTGTTTCCATACTTTTTGTATTGTCCGCATGATAATCCAGGCATCAAAATAGAGTGTCTGTTTGCTTACATAAAACTGATCGTATCGAAATTTTTTCTTCCAACTTAGCAAATTACGTCCTTTCACTTGTGCTAGCCCTGTAATTCCTGGTCTGACATCAAGCCGTTTGCGCTGGTTTTTAGTGTACAAATTGTTGTACTCTAGCAATAACGGGCGCGGACCAACCATACTCATGTCCCCTTTTAAAACATTCCAAAATTGTGGTAGTTCGTCCAAACTTATTTTCCGAATAAAAATCCCCCACCGTGTGATTCTTTGGGCATCGCTTGTTTGGCTTGAGGAAACGGAGCGCATACTTTTTAATTTATAAATTTTGAAGGCATGCCCATCTTTACCAGCGCGACAGCTAATATAAAAAGGGTTTTCGCGGTAAAGTAGATAAAAAATACAGATACTTAGAAAAATGGGGAGGATACTCACGGTAAGTAAGAGTAGTGAGAATATAATATCTAATAGTCTTTTGGTCATCTAGCTACTCTCCTCCAATACCATCAAAAATTTCCGAAATTGACTATTTACTGAATATTTTTGACCGAGTAATTTAGCGTTTTCTCGTTGCTTTTGGTAAAGTTTTGTGTCATTTTTTAATGTTTTTAAATAATGAATGAGACCTGCTTTATCGTGATGCAAAAAACCTTTTCCAGCTTGAAAATTAGTCAATGCTTGATGTTGCCAGCCTTGATAATTTAAAACGACCGGCAAACCGATAGCTAAATAATCGAAAAATTTATTAGCGCTGTTATCCCATAAAATCGGACAATCAATGACAGTCAGCGCGCCAATATCGACATGATGTAATATGCGATAAATCTCTTCCTTACTTCGCATGTTTAATACTTTAATATTCGTTAATTGTTGCTCGCAAATCGTTTCCATGAGTTGTTTTTTTTCGGAGCCGTCTCCAATTAGCAAAAAGGCAATGCCGTGTTGCGCAGCTTCTTCTGCGATTTCAGCAAAATAATGAACTCCATTAACAAGCCCCATCGTACCTGGGTGTGCTACAACAAAATGTGTTTTCAAAAAATGCTCCAATTCTGGATTGTTCAAATCTTGTTGCTCCATTTGCTGTGCTAGCCTTATATCAGCAAGATTTTCAATAACCGTTACCTTATGGGCAGGAATTTTTTTTTGCAGTAAGTTTTGTTTCATTGGCTCAGAAAGTACAATAATGTGCGCCGCATGTTTATAAATCCACCGCTCTAGTATTTTCAAAAGTGCCACAAGCCATTTTTTGCGAATAATACCAAGTTCAATAGGAATATCCGGCCACACGTCTCGTACTTCAAACACGAAAGGGCACCGCTTTAATTTGCTTAAAACCACACCAATAATCCCTACTGTAAGCGGCGTAGAGCTTGCTAAAATAACGTCGGGTTTCTTTTCTTTTAATCCATAGAATATACTACATAAAACGAAATGAGCAAATGCGATGATTCTTTGCATAAACGTCATTTTTTGCGAGTATTTTGTTTGTGTCGATACAATTTGAACGCCATCTTGCCGGGTTCGCGTCTTATCTAATCCTGTTAAAATGCTGACATCGTGACCTTCCTCTCGCAATTTTCGGCTAAAGTGGTAAGATCTCGTCGCGCCTTGTTTCTCTTGATAATATTGATGTATATATATAACTTTCATTTATGCCTCCCCTAGTACCGCTTGATAAAATTGGGCTAGTTTTCGCTCTTCGTTTTGCCAATTAAAATGACGGTTGTGTGCTAAATAGCCATTATGCGCAAGAATTTTTCTTTTAATCGAATTTTGGATCAATTGCTCAGCTTCATTTTCGATTATATCCATATCATGATGAGGTACCACCAGTCCGCTTTGGCTTTCATAAATCATCGCTGCCCAATCAGGAAAGTCTGATGCTAAAAAAGGGAGCTGATACGCCATATATTCGAATAGTTTAGTAGGAAGCGAACGTAAGTAATTCGGCTCTGAATGCAACAATGCCAATCCTAGATGACTACGCTCGTAATAGTTTTGCACCTCACTGTAATCAAGTCTTCCTTTGAGCAAAACTTGATTTTCTAAATGATGCTTTTGTAAAAATTGATTAGCATACACCTCTAAATGTTGTGGTATTTTACCAATTAAAATCAGTTGGACATCGTATTCTTTGACGTGCAATCGTCGAATCAGTTGCAACATTTCTTTAAAACCACGAATTTCATGAATGGCACCCGCATAAATAAACGTAAACGGCACGAATTTATCCGTTGTTTTCACGTCAATCAAATGCGGATAGTTTAAAATATCTACTTGTTTCGTCTCCTGCAACTGATACAATTCTTTATAGTATTTTTCTGCATAAATTAAGCCATCAATTTGCTGTAAAGCCTTTTTTTCATAACGTTTAATTGTCTCAATCCATGTTTTAGGAATGGCAAAATTAAAAATTTTCTTACTAGCTAAAGCTGCGGGGAAATCTTCGTGCATGTCGAAAATAATCTTTGCTTTAGTGATTTTTTGGATTTTCGGAACTAAAAGTAGCAATTCTGGATCATGCAAGTGAATGAGCGCCGGTTTTTCTTGTTTAATAGCTTTTAAAATCCGGCGGAAATGTTGCCATCGCATCATTATTTTTTTCTTTTTGAGCAACGTATACTTTAAAAATGCCGTATCCTTCTGACATTCAGCATTTGCTTCAACTGCTACCAAATGAACCTGATAGCCTAACTTAACGAGAGATTGCACTTGACGATGGAAAATACGCGTGTCGTTCCAAGGATGCACACTACTGATAACCAGCACTTTTTTCAAAAAAATCAACCTTTCCTTGAGAATCTATTAAATAATTTAGTAAAAATGCTAGCAAAATACCGTGTGTCAAAATCGCTGTAATAAAAGATGTATCTACTAAACTCCAAGTAGGCATTGCCATCAAAAGCGCGCTAAACCGCAATGAATGTTTTGTGGAAATACTGTCATACAAGTAAAGTACAGCACATAATAACAAAGTAAATACAACAATACCGAAGTAACCAAAATTGGCATAAGCATCTGCCCACAAATTCGCGTTCGCTGCAAGATCTGGTCTGTTGAAATAGTAATCACCAATTAGGAAGGCAGGAAGTTTTTCATAAGGATAGCTTAAAAAAAACGAAAAAATGCTGTGAGATAGGTGTACTTGTTCATTGACACTGAAAAAATCAAAATAGTAACTGAGTAAAAGCCCTGGTGTTGCCAGCATACGGCGCACAAAAATAGAGGTGAATTCCGTCGTTTCTAACCACGTATCCAATAAAAAAGTTGTGTACATGAGCAGATTTAGCCCAAGTAAAAATACACTGGCAAAACCTTGGCCATCTTTCCTTAGGCAAAAAAGTAGCCCAAAGATAAAAACAGCAGAGAGCAAAATACTTTTATGCCCCGTAATCGAAAAAATGAATAGTTGCCCAATGATACCTAGCATAATCAAGGTTTTATTGCGATTTAAAACACCCCAAACAATCATGAATGTGTGGATGATTTTCGATTGCCAGTTAATCGCATAGCCTGAAAAACGGTTGACCTGTGAGCGATATTGTTCTCGTAAATCATAGACGTCATCTGCTTGCGTAAAATGCAATTGCAACCCAAATGTTCGCAAAATAATGCCCCATTGAATGAGCCAGACAAACAAAATCCCAATAAACATCGTCCTAGGCTGCATTTCAATAAATGTGACGGCAAGCGGATGTATATAACTCACACTATAAATCATAAATAATGCAATCAAAATAGCGATTTTCAACCATAAAATTTGGTCTAGAGGTTGAATCCGAACATAATCAGGAATAATGACAGCCGGAATAGCAACCATCGTATACAGCAACCAAAAAACGACTTGCGACGGCTTTTTGACATCGTTCTCCACATAAATTAATGGCGTGATAGCCAAAAGAAAGGAAATAACCTGTGGCCAAATCTCTGGGTTTAAGTTAATATAGCCAAAATAGGCAAAACTAGGTGATATAAAGCTGGTATATCCCCATTTCAAACCGATAATGTATGTGATAACTAAACTTGTTACATATAATTTAGAGACCTTCAATGGATTTTGTTCCCTTCCTAGCTAAAATTTGAGTTCCTAAAAGATACAGCACGGCGTAACTCACAGTCATTACTATGCAATAAAACAGCACCATTTCCTTCAATGGCGCGCCTTCTAATAGCAAAAACCCTATCGTAAGCGCTAAAAATCGACCAATGTCCCAGAAAAACTGGACACGTTGCTGTGTGGTAATATATAAAATTTGAGAAACTGGAACAATCGTTAGTTGAGCTATGAAAAGTGGTGTCATAATTTGTGCAAGTTCCCCGGCAACTCGCCATTCCTCTCCGAAAACAATACTGAAAATAGTAGGTGCAAACAAGCCGAACAGCAGCATTGGAATTACCGCAACCAGAAACGCTTTTCGTACCATTTTTTGAAAGAAATTCTGTAATTGCAAATCCTTTTTTTTCGCTAAATGACTAGCATGTCCGTAAAATACTTGACTGAGCGTCATTGTAAATAAAGCGATTGGAACGGCCACCATTTTTTGCGTGAATGAAAACAAACCGGTATCGTCTGCTCCCAAAGTCATCATGAAAAAGAAAGTCGGTGCTTGCAACGCCAAACTGTTGAATAGTAAGGACGGTGTGCAAAACAAGGGATATTGATGATAGTTTTTGATAGTGTTCCAGATAGTATCTTGTTGTTTTTGTTTACTGCCACTTTTTAAATAAATTGTGAATACGTATATGGCGCCAATTATTCGGCCAATCGCGTCTCCAGCAATCAGGCCAATAGACGGAAAGCCTATTTTGGCAAGCCCTAATTGTGAGCCACCATTGCCAAATGCCTGATATATTTTTAATTGAGACAAAACGTCATACCGGTTTTGACGCATCATTTCATACGTGAGAAATTGTTGTACAGAAGCAGCAAATAAACCAGCACCAAATAAAAAGATAACTAATTTATTCGTCTCACCAATAAAAGCAAAAGGCGAGAAATCGGTGAAGAAATAGAGACTACTTCCTCCTACAAACCAGCATGCAACAATGATAAAACAGAGATTCAAAACGGTTTTACTGTTTTCTAGCAGCAGTATAATCTTTTCAAAGGCAAAAGTAGATACGACTAATAAAACGCCCAGCGCACTTGTGTAAAATGCGTATAGACCGAATTGCTCTGAGGTGTAGATGCGTGATAGGGCAGGGGAAATTCCAAAAAGGAATAGCTGCGCGATGACATTTCCCGTGAAAAGTTTGCGAAAATTACACATAAATGAGCGCTTCACTTCTAGTTTAAAACACCTTTTTGCGGACTCATACCTGTTCCAATTCGGTACACATGACTTGCTGAAGTCCCTTTAAACGCATCACGTGTATCTAAAATAAGGGGGGCTTTTTCTAATAAATTAGCTAAATCAAATGCTTCATGATTCGTTAATAACAATACGAGATCATATTTTTCAAGATTGTCTAAAGCCATGTCATCGCTGTATACTTTATTTCCTGCCCGATCTATAAAGCTTGTAACATGGGGATCAATATAGCTTGTTTGGGCCCCACTTTGAATCAGTAAATCATAAACATCTAGTGCTGGCGATTCGCGAACGTCATCGATATTCGCCTTGTATGCCATACCAACAATCAATATATTCGAACGATTGACAGACTTCTCGTGTACATTTAATACTTCCGTGACTTTTTGAATCACTTTTTCAGGCATTTTTTTATTTGTTTCTTGTGCTAAATCAATGAACCTGCTGTAAAAATTAGATTCTTTCGCCTTCCAAGAAAGGTACATTGGGTCAAGAGGAATACAGTGTCCTCCAATTCCTGGTCCTGGCGTGAATTTCATAAATCCAAATGGTTTTGTTGCTGCGGCATCTACAACTTCCCAAATGTCCATACCTAGCGCATCACATAAAAGTGCCATTTCATTAATAAAAGCAATATTCACGCTACGAAAAGTATTTTCAAGCAATTTTGTCATTTCTGCTGATTTAGTTGAGCCAACGACATGCATATGTTCGATGACTTGGCTATATAAAAGATGTCCTATTTCAGAGCATTGAGGTGTTGTACCGCCGATTACTTTAGGTGTATTTTTCGTGTGGAATGCCGTGTTTCCTGGATCTACTCGTTCTGGTGAATAACATAAAAAGTAATCTTCTCCAACTACTAAACCATCTTCTTTTAAAGTACCTGCAATTAGTTCTTCGGTCGTTCCTGGATAGGTGGTACTTTCAAGTGTTATAAGCGCACCTTTTTTTAAATATTGGCGAATTTGCGCGATTGCTGAAACGATGTAAGACATGTCCGGTTCTTGCGATTTTGTCAATGGTGTTGGTACGCAGATAGAGATTGCATCAACGACTCTTAGAAGTTCAAAATCCGTTGTGGCGTGAAAATAGCCTTTTGCGACCATATCTTCTACTTCATCATTTGGGACATCCATAATATACGATTGGCCTCGATTTAATTGATTGACTTTAGGTATTGAAATATCGAAACCGATAACTTTCATTCTTGTTTTAGCGAATTCCATAGCTAGTGGTAATCCAACATAGCCTAGACCAATGACGCCTACTACTGCTTCTTTTTTCTCAATCCGTGTTTTTAAGTGCATTTTCTTATCCTACTTCCATTGCATTTTTTTGATTCGTAATCTCTAATAATTGTTGTTTTATTTCTTGTTCATTCATATTTTTGTATAGAAGAATCAGCTCTTTAATACTGGTGAAATCAAACGAACTTGCTTGGCCTACGAGCATTTTATCTACTGTGAGCAGTCCTTCTTTTTCTGATGCTTCTAAAAGTTCTTCGTGTAGTTTTTCTCCAGCGCGAATGCCTGTGAATTCAATAGCTATATCTCTTTTACCGAATTTGTTAATGAGGCGTTCGGCGATTTGTGTGATTTTTACGGGTTTGCCCATTTTTAAAATGAAAATTTCACCACCGTTAATGTACGGATTGGCTTCAATAACTAGTTCTGCGGCTTCTTCGATGGACATGAAATAACGTGTCATCTCGGGGTGTGTGATTGTGATTGGCTTGCCTGCAAGAATTTGTTCCATAAAGAGCGGGATAACGCTACCACGACTGTCGAGCACGTTGCCAAAGCGAACTGTTGCGTATTTTGTGATATATTTTTCTTGGAAGTGAAGTAAGCTTTTTTCAGCTAACTTTTTGCTTGCTCCCATGACACTATATGGGTTTACAGCTTTATCTGTGGAAACTAAGATAAAGTTACGAACATAATTGCGGCCGCTTGCTTCTGCGAGATTCATTGTTCCTATCAAGTTATTCTCGACTGCGCTATGTGGATTTTTTTCCATTAGTGGTACGTGTTTATGTGCGGCAACGTGAAATACGTAATCTGGTTTTGTTTCTGCAAATAGCTTGTCTACACGTTCTTGGTTTTGAATTTCGACAATATGCGTATCAATGGAGACGTTAGATTTGTACATCAATTCTTGATAAATTTTATAAATACTATTTTCACCATGACCAACGAGAATCATTTTAGCGGGTTCATATTTGATTAGCTGCCGACAAATTTCCGATCCAATAGAGCCTCCTGCGCCGGTGATTAGAACGGTTTTTTGTTTTATTAATTGGTATGTGTGGTTTTCGAATCTTGGTGTGTATTCTCTATCTAGTAATAGTTTTAAAAAATAGTGACTGTTGGCTTTCGTATCGTCAAACATGCATTATCTCCTTTACTTTTTGTTATAGTAGTATGCGTCGGATTTTCTCTTTTTGGTTTTGTTAAGGATAATTCCGAGCATGTAAGCATCCATTTTGGTTAGCATATCTAATGAACGACTAAATTCAGGTGCTTTAGTTTTGTTTTCCTCTACAATAAGAATTGTTCCATCAACTTTTGATGCGATTATTTGGCTATCTACAATCGGTGCTGGTGGGGCATCTACTAATATATAGTCATAGTTCTTCTTCATACTTTCTAACAGCTCTGTCCATACTTCGCGGGAAAGTAATTCGGATGGATTGTACGGTGATGCTCCTGCTGTAATGATGTCTACGCCTCGCAAACTAGTTGGCTGAATTACATCGATTGTATGGATACTTTCACGTAAAATATCGGTTAATCCCATATAATTATCTTGCTGTAAAACATGATGTTGAGATGGTAAGCGAAGATCAGCATCAATAATTAATATGCGCAAGTCTTGCTCTCCCATCATGCCTGCTAAATTAGCCGTAATGGTTGATTTTCCTTCTTGGGCATTGGTTGATGTAATTAAAATCGTTTGCATATTTCTTTTTTTTGCTATTAAATGAATGTTTGTTCGCAATATTCGAAATTCCTCTAAGATGGGCGATGTTTTCTCATGATTAAGTAATAGACGTTTACGCTTTTTCACGTTTGTCACCTCGTTCTATTGGAATTTGAGCCAGGATTGGTACGTCTGTCAGGCGCTCTATGTCGTAGATACCCTTGATTTTGATATTTAGTTGAGACAATATAAGAGATAGCAACATTCCTACTAATAAACCTATAAAAAGACCTAGGGTAATGTTAGTTGTTTTATTTGGTTGGATTGGTAATAAGCTGGCTTCGGAGCTAGCTTCGGACAGTACTGATACGTTAGTGACACCCATGATATACCTTACTTCTCGTTGGAAGGATTTCACGATTCCGTGTGTAATGTCTGCGGCTTCTTCTGGGCTGCTAGCTGTTACAGATACCGCGATGACTTGTGAATTATTTTGATTATCAACTTTGATACGGCTTTTTAACGTCTCACTAGAAATATCTAAATCTTGTTTTTCGATTACTTGATTTAATATTTTGTTGCTTTTTAAAACGACGGAGTAGGTGTTAACGAGTTGCTGATTGCTTTGAACGTCCATTCGTCCGCCTTGTTCGTCTAGTTTTTGATTGACGAGTAGTTCTGTGGAAGATTTATAGACAGGTTGACTGTAATAACTAACGTAGAAATAACTAGCTAATGCGCCTAAGCAGCCAAATAGAGCAATTATAAGAGCAAACTTTTTTATAAAAAGACCAATGGTTGTCCATGAAATATTTTGATTTGCCATCTTTATTTGTCGCCTGTCAGGTCGTCTATTTTCCAGCTTGCTTTTTCTTTAGGTCGATCTGGGTCTTGGTAAGTTGCTTTCAGTGGTGCGCTTCCTTCTAAAACATAAAAGGCGTCTCCTGTTAGTTGTTCACCGGGATGAAGTGTGGCGCCAATGTTTGTGGATGGATAGTTCGCAAGTCTTTTTCCTTCTTTGTTGGTGATTGTCATTAAAAAGGCGTCGATTGGCTTAGCGTCTGGGGATGTATTTTTACCAACTAATGTGATTTGTAAGATGTTTTTTCCTTTTTCATCGCCATCTGTTGCTTTTGTGATGTTTACTTTTTTTATGTTTACTTTGACTCCGTTAATTGTTTGGGCTTTCCAGTCTGGCTTGTTTATTTCTTTGGCCTTGGTACAAGCTGTTAATGCCATGGCCAGAGTCAGGATTAACATTAGGATTGTGACTTTTTTCATGTGTTTACTCCTTTATTTTCTATGGACTTT
Source organism: Listeria rocourtiae subsp. hofi (assembly GCF_963575615.1). Taxonomy (NCBI): domain Bacteria; kingdom Bacillati; phylum Bacillota; class Bacilli; order Caryophanales; family Listeriaceae; genus Paenilisteria; species Paenilisteria rocourtiae. The sequence goes on from NZ_CAUYTL010000041.1 coordinate 24,616, forward strand.
TTGTCTTTTTTGGTAAAAAAAATATTGGATTTAATCCATTGCATTATAACGCTGATTCTGCCTAGTTTTAAGGCAGAATCATAAGCGTCTTGAAATTTTATTCTGTTACTGTTACTGTTGTTCCTGTGTCGCCTGGAATTTGAACGCCAGAATCGATAATTACTTTGTCTCCGGCTTGTAGTTTGCGGTTAATACCATTTTCATCTTTAATGAAACGGCTGTAGATTTTGAATTTTCCATCAGATGCAATGCCACCTGCAACCACTGTTTCAATGTTTGCTTGTGGTGTGATGGTTCTTTGTGGGATTCCGTTGACTACAAGACGTAATACTTGGGTACCTACTGGGGCGAATCCTGTTACATAATCTGCATTCGCTTTAATATCGTGCACTACTGGTTTGACATGTTCTTTGTTAACAATCGTTGTGGCTACAAGATTGGCTGGCGTACGAATACCGTAATCTACTGCTACAATATCACCTGCTTGTAAGCGCAAATTTGCGTTCGTTCCATCCGTTACAAAACGGCTATAAATACTAAAGCTACCGTCTGCTTCTGGTGTTACTAAGCGTTGTGGGACTCCGTTGACTATAAGACGGACGCTTTTCGTTCCTGCTGGTGCTTTTCCTGTAATGGCTTGTTGGAATGGCCCTACTGGGTTTAATGTTACTTTTTCAGTTGGCATGTAGTTGGTTACTTTGATGTTTACTGTTTCACTTGTTGTCGACGCATTTTTTTGGGTTACTGTTAAAATCGTGTCTGCTTTTTGTTGTGGAATGGTCACAGTGAATGTGCCGTTTGCTGCTACTGTACTTGTGTAGCTTGTTGTTCCGTTGTTTACTGTAACGATAAGTCCTGGTTTCCCTGTTCCTGTTACGACGGTATCATTGTTTGTCACACTGTTTACGTGTGGTTTTTCAATTGTTGCTGTTTGGTTATCTAGTTGTTCTTGGGCTTTATCGATTTCCTTTTGTAGTTCTTCTTTAATTGTTGCATCGGTTACTTTGTCTACTTTTGCCTGGGCTTCGTTAATGTCTCTTTGTGTTGTTGTTTCTTTGATGTCTTTTGTTGGGTCATTGTCTTTAAATAAATCATTTACTGATTGATTAGCCTCATTTTGACGTGCTTGCTCTTCTGCTTCAGCCGCTAGTTTCGCATCTAGTAATTCTTGGGCTTTATCAATTGCTTTTTGTAGTTCTTCTTTAATTGTTGCATCGGTTACTTTGTCTACTTTTGCTTGGGCTTCGTTAATGTCTCTTTGTGTTGTTGTTTCTTTGATGTCTTTTGTTGGGTCATTGTCTTTAAATAAGTCATTTACTGATTGATTAGCCTCATTTTGACGTGCTTGCTCTTCTGCTTCAGCCGCTAGTTTCGCATCTAGTAATTC
>NZ_CAUYTL010000042.1:0-24525 GCF_963575615.1 Listeria rocourtiae subsp. hofi
CTCCAAAAGATACGAGGCACTACACTCAAGCTATTGAACCGCCGTATACCGAACGGTACGTACGGTGGTGTGAGAGGAGGTTAGGAAAAATGAAAAAAGTAATAGAGGCTGTCGTTATGATTGGTGTGATAGTTGGCGGCATTGTTGTACATATAGAACCCTCGAAAGCTGTGGAAACGGATTTTTCGTTGTCGGCGCTCATTCCGGATAATCAGATTGATAAATCAAAAAAATATTTTGAGTTGCGGATGAAGCCAAGTCAAGTGCAGGAGTTGGAGGTGTTGTTAACCAATAATTTGGCGCGTCCTATGACGGTTGAGATGCATGCCAATACGGCGGTCACAAATGACTACGGCGCTGTGGATTACAGTAACAAGGCACCACAATTTGATAATACGCTGCAATTCCCTTTTTCCGAAATTGCAGAAATGCCCGATGAAATCATGCTACATGCAAATGGGAGTAGAAAGATAAAAGTGACATTGCGGATGCCGAGTGTTCCTTTTGATGGTCTGGTTTTGGGAGGACTTCATTTTTCTGAAAAAGGCGAGCTGGAAGATTCTGTGATTGGCGTGATTTTGTCGGAAAAGGATGCTGTTGTAGAGCCTGATATGAAGCTGAATGGATTTAAGCCGAGCCAGATTAGCAAGCGCAATGTGTTGAAAATTAATTTACAGAATATTAAACCTATGATTTTGCAAAATTTGGTTTTAGAGGCACATATTTATAAGGGAGATAGTGATAAAGTTCTATATAGGACGAAGCGTGATATGTTACGGATGGCTCCGAATTCTAATTTTGACCTAGGGATTAGTTGGAAAAATCAAGCGTTTGAAGCTGGAAAATATCGTCTGAAAATAGTGGCGACTTCGGAGGATAATATTTGGAAGTGGGACGAAGAATTTGAAATAGAGAAGGGCTTAGCCGCGGAGTTGAACAGTAGTGCAGTTGGAATCGAGAAGAGTTTTACGTTATGGTATATCGGGTGCGGTGCCTTGCTGCTGGTGCTTGGTTGGGCCTTTTGGATGAATCGGTCAAGAAGAAGGAAGCGTAAATGATATCAGAAAAGGATACTAAACACATTTTTTTGTGCGAAGTATCCTTTTTAGTATTATTTCTTTTCGACTACAATGTGTTCTAGTTTTTCGGTCGTAAAATCTACGGTAAATGCTTGTCCAAAACCAATGATATAACGTCCGTCTAATGGTGTCAGCTCGAAAACTGACATGTCAATGGTGCGTAGTAATTGGATGAGCTGGGAGCCATGAATTGCAGTCATTTTTTCAAAAATAGGTTCTAAATTATCATTCCCGATATTTTCGGCGGTGCATTTGAGGTAAAGCCGTTCGCGCGCAAATAGGTTTTTTGTGTCTTGTTCATCAGCAAGCATCATGATTTGAATCGTTTTGTTCTGCTCAATAAAATCGTAATGCTCGGCGATGGCGCTGATATAGATGTAGAGTTTACCTTCATGTTTAATGAAAGGCGCATAACTAATAAACGGGTTTCCGTCCGCATCATTTGAGCTAATCACGATCGTTTTTCGGCTCGCGACAAATGCATCATAGCGCGATTTTACTTTGTCAATATTGATTGTTGCTACCATAATTTATCCAACCTTCCATGTTAAAATTTAGACGTCTCCTGTGCGCATCAAATAAAGGAAATATGGCGCGCCAACGATAGCCATGATGATTCCTGCCGGTATGTCTAGTGGTGAAAAAAGTGAGCGACCAATCGTGTCTGCTACGAGTAAAACGAAGGCGCCAAGTACCATACTCATCGGAATGAGGCGCCAATAATTGGAACCGACTAGAAAACGTGCCATGTGTGGTACGACGAGACCGACAAAGCCAAGCAGACCAACAACGGATACAGAAATCGCTGCTAAGTATACTGCGATAATGGATAGTATGATGCGTGTTTGGTTCATTTTTTCACCGAGATTTACCGCGATATCATCACCGAGGCTCAAAATGTTGGCTTTGCGGATGAAGAGGATTGCGAAAATCCAGCCGATGATGGAATAGGGAAGAAGTAATGCAACGTCGCCCATTCCTTTCGCAGCAAGACTTCCGTTCATCCATTGCACAACAGCGGGTAATCGGTCGCTATACAGAATCGACAGCAAGCCAATGATTCCTCCCATGATGGCGTTGACAGCGACTCCAGATAGAATAATACGCATAGGCGAAATTTTGCCGTTTTTCCAAGCGAGTGCATAGACAATCACGACTGCGATAAGCCCTCCCAACATACCGGCGAGTGGTGCTAAACTACCGAAATTCGGAAAAAGGAGCACGATAACTAAAACGGTGACGGCGGCTCCGCTAGAAACTCCGGTTAAACCTGGATCGGCTAGTGGGTTGCGCATCACAGCTTGCAAAAACGCGCCTGATACAGCTAAATTTGTGCCAACGATGACGGCGGCAAGAACTCGTGGAATCCGCAAATTCCATAAAATTGTCTGGGATAGCTCGGCACCTTCGCCAAACAGGGTTCGGATACTTTCTATTGGAGCGATATGAATACTTCCAATGCCCACTGAGACAATCATCGATACGGCAAGTAAGATAACAGTTGTGCCAATGAGAATCCAGCTTTTTTGCCTGCGCTGTTCCATTTTATTTGTAAAGGATATCTTTCAGTTGTTCTAAACCAGTTGTTGCATTGTTCAGTGAAGCATAGCCGAAAATATCGTAATCAAGTGCTTGAACTTTGTCGTTTTTAAATGCGTTTAGTTTCTCCCAAGCGCCATTTTTCTTTACGTCAGCCTTGAATTGTGTCAGGGCGGCAGTTGGATCACCGTGTGATACGAGCAGAATTGCATCTGGATTTGCAGCTGTGACATCTTCCATGTTTAGTGGTACATAAGATTCTTTGGTTTTCATCGTTTCTGTGACGATGTTTTTGGCTTTCGCAGTTTTTACAAGGCTTCCCACATAGGTTGTGTCATTCATCAACATGAACGAGTTGCCTGTTCCGAATAGAATCATGACTTTTGGTGCTTTTTTATCAGGGATGGAGCTGACGATCTTGTCTTCGTTTTTTTGTAGTTTTGTGAGGTATGTAGTGGCCTCTTTTTCCTTATCAAATGCTGCGCCAAGAACTTCTAACGATATTTTTAAGTCAGGATAGGAATCTGTAGGCAGGTATGCACCTTTTAGATTTATATTACTAATCTTTTTGTCGATGCTGTCTTTGATAGATTCAGAACCTAGGACTAGATCTGGATTTAAGCTCGCGATTTTTTCAACATCAGGCTCAACGGCAGAACCGATTTTTGGAATATCTGTAAAATTGTCTGGAAGTTTATGTGTGGTGCTAGGAATTCCCACAGGCGTAATACTTACTATATCTAGCATTTCGGTTACGGAAACAGAAGTGGCAACAACGTTTTTGGCTGGCTCAGATGGAAATTGTGTGGAGAGCTCTTTTATTTGTGCTGTTTCTGATTTGGATTTTGCTGGTGTTGTGTCGCCGTGTCCAGATGTCTTGACTTCTGCTTTCGTGGTTTCGTCCGCGGTGCCGCAACCAGCTAGCGCTAAAGCGGATACGGTTAATAAGCTAAATACTACTTTTTTGATCATTTTATAAATCCCCCTTTTATTTTTAATTGATATTGATAATCATTATCAATTAATTGGAGTATACCAAATTTGATTTTGTTTGGCAAGCTTGCAAATTATATCGAGACGTGATATATTGTTAATATAAAAATACATCGAGGTGTGATATATTTATGGATGAAAAACTGATAAAAACGTACGTCCCGATGACAGAAACAGCTTTTTACATTTTGCTATCATTAACTCAGCCACGACACGGGTACGCCATTACAGATAATGTGAAAAAAATGACGAACAACCGCATTGTTTTAGGCCCAGGGACTATTTACGGCAGTCTATCAAAAATGAAAAAAGATCAATTAGTTGCGATTATTCAAGAAGAAAAAAATCGAAAAATTTATCAAATTACTGAACTAGGTAAACAAATTCTTGAAATGGAAAAGTCGCGTATTGAGGAGTTATATACGAATTCTAGGGAGGCAGACCGACATGACGAAGAAGGTATTTAAACTTATTACGGTAGACAATGTTGAGAAAGAAGAAGCTTTTTTGGAAGAAATGGCAAGTAAGGGATGGTTTTTTAGCAAGTACGCTTTACTTCGTTATCATTTTGAGCAAGCTGAGCCAGCAGACTATACGTATTGTATTGATTATAAAGAAGATACAGGGGACGAAGAGGAATATTTGACGCTATTTGATGATGCTGGATGGGAACATGTTTACTCGTATCCAATTTTGAATGGAAAGTGGATGTATTTTAGAAAAGCTGTGAAGGAAGGTGAGCCGAAAGAGGCCATTTTTACAGATGATGACTCGATGGTAGCGCTTTGGAAAACGATACGTTCACGCTGGAGCTGGTTTGGTGGGATTGTGGCGCTGATGCTAATCGCTGTAGGATTAATTTCTTTATTTGCGTCGACTTACTTCATCGGGAGTATTTTTACGTTCACCGTAGCAGCGCTCCTCATTGTACTATATGGAAAAATGTATATTAGAATGACACGGAAAATCAAACTCAGAAGTTAGAAGTGACACTTATCAGATACGAAGCCAGCGACAACACCAGTTGCTGTAGGAAACAGATTTATAAAAAATTTAATAATACTATTAATGAAGAGAAGCGCTAATCTTGGAAACAGGACGGTAGCTTCTTTTTATATACTTAAAAATCTCGCTGTCTTGCAAACTGAAATTCAAAATCAATTTTCTGGAAAATCCCTGTTTTTGTATTTTTGGATGGTAAGCTATGAGTATATTAAATCGCAACAACAAAAAATTACAAATAGGAGAGGAAGTATTTTATGAAGAAAAGTAAAAGCTGGATCGCATTATTTGTTTTAAGCTTGACGCTGGTAGCAGTTATCGCTGGATGTGGTACTACAGCTGGTGCAGATGATATCGGAAAAACGAGAACGGCCAATGATTTAGAAATGACAGTGACGCATGTCGAAACTTTAAATAGTAAGAATGATAAAATGCAACTTGCAAAAATCGATTTTGAAATTACGAATGTTGGCTCAGATGAAGCAGGCGTAGGTGCTGGAGATTTTGTTGTCGAGACAAAAGACGGTAAGAAGCGAGAAGTTGATGGGATGCACGCTAATAACTTCGGTGACGCAATTGCAGCAGGAAAAATGCTCCGAGGTTCTGGTTATTATGAAGTACCAGCAGGAGAACAAGATGTAACGGTTATCTATAAACCAGTAAATGGCAAGGCTGATCAAAAAGCAACATGGACGATAACGCTTCCTGAAAAATAAGAAAGGTGGAATTTAAAAAATGAAGATTACAGTAGTAGGACTTGGGTACATTGGGTTACCGACTGCGATTTTGTTTGCAAAGTATGGGAATACAGTTACCGGAGTTGATTTATCTCCTGTTATGACGGATAACTTGAACGCTGGACGCATTCATATTGAAGAACCTGGACTGGAAACGGATTTGCAAGAAGCGCTAGCTTTGAATAAATTCCATGCGAGTACAACACCGGTGAATGCAGATGCTTATATCATTGCTGTCCCAACACCTAACAAGAATGATGAGCACAAATCATGTGATACAGCGTATGTTGAATCAGCACTAGCAAGCATAACGCCACTTTTGAAGAAGAATGACACGATTATAGTAGAGTCAACAATTGCACCAAGAACAATGGCTGATGTCGTGCAACCTTTAATTGAAAAACAAGGGTTTACAGTCGGGCAAGATATCTTTCTAGCACACTGCCCAGAGCGAGTTTTGCCGGGGAATATCATGCATGAATTAGTCCACAACCCGCGAATTATCGGTGGAATTACGGAACAATGTACAGAAAAAGCCGCAGCGGTTTACGGTGAATTTGTTGAAGGTGAAATTATTAAAGCGCAGGCCGGTGAAGCCGAGTTAAGTAAATTGATGGAAAATACGTATCGTGATGTGAATATTGCACTCGCAAATGAGCTTGCAAAAATCAGTAATTACCTCGAAATCGACGCTTTACGTGTTATCGAAATGGCGAACAAGCATCCTCGTGTGAACTTACATCAGCCAGGACCAGGCGTTGGTGGACATTGTTTAGCGGTAGATCCATACTTCGTTATCGCAGCAGCCCCAGAGCAATCACCACTTATGCAAACGGCACGTCAAGTAAACAACAGCATGCCAGAATATGTAGTGGAAAATGTGAAGGAAATCATGGAACAACGCGATGGCAATACGGTGACGCTATTCGGACTCACTTATAAAGGCAACATTGACGATATTCGTGAAAGCCCAGCGATGGAAATCAAGGATATGCTTGTCAAAGAAGGCTTCGATGTCAAAAGTTTCGACCCGCACGTTATATCTGCTCCCCTGACAGGTGAAGAAGCATGTGAAGATAGCTCATTAATCGTTGTTTTGAGCGATCACAATGAATTCCGCACCATCCCAACCGCATATACAGATAAAATGCGCACGCCAATGATTTTTGACACGAAAAATATGGTTCAAAATGTAGGTGAGCAAGTCATCTACGCAAATTACGGTAACTTGCATGAAATTACCAAGAACGCAGCACAATACCAATTCAATTAAGGACGTGAATGCCAATGGAAAAAACGTATTTTAACTTCCGAGAATGGTCTACCACAACCCGAAAATCCCACGAAAAACCCCTACATGACAAAGTATGGCGACTATTCGATGTCTTCGCTGCCATCTTTGCTCTAATCATCTCCCTCCCCATCCTCCTTACTATTGCCACAACCATCAAATCCGAAAACTGGAAAGCCCCGATTTTCTTCAAACAAAAGCGCGTCGGCAAAGACGGCAAAACTTTCTACATGTACAAATTTCGCTCGATGTATGTCGATGCAGAAGCGCAACTGGCTAAGCTGCAGGCGCAAAATGAAATGGATGGGCACATGTTTAAGATGAAAGACGATCCCCGCATTACCCGCGTCGGCAAATGGATTCGCAAAACGAGTCTCGACGAATTCCCCCAATTTATCAATATTTTAAAAGGCGATATGTCCTTCGTTGGACCTCGTCCCCCCTTGACGTCAGAATACGCGAACTATTCAAATCGCGATAAAAAACGTCTCCTCGTAACACCCGGATGTACCGGTTTATGGCAAGTCAGTGGCAGAAATAACCTGACTTTTAGCGAAATGATTACCCTTGATCTGCAATACATTGAAAAAAGATCCATCACTTTCAATATCAAGATTTTACTACTCACTTTCAAAGAATTTACAAGCAAAGGAAATGGTATGTAACAACGACTGTCTAGAAAGTTGATTTTTAAAAACAAGTTTCTGGAAAATCCCTGTTTTTGAAAAAATGTTTGATAAAGTATACGTAGGCAAACAAATAGGAGGTGAGGAAAATGTGAAGCGAGGCCGAACTACCCATTAGAACAGTAAACAATTATTTATTCCTCGAAATAACATCCCTCATAGAATCTTTTAATAATACCCCAAAAATTCAAGTTATAAGACAGACTCTTATAACAAAAGGAGAACTATAAAACATGAAAAAGCAAATCCCATTTAACGTAGTACCTACGAAAAAGGTAAAGAAAGCACTCTTCACAACATTAGCAACAGTAACAGTTCTATCTCAAATGTTAACAGTCTATCCAACAACAAGTGCAGCAGCTGAAGGTTCCGAAATTGGAACAACAGAAGCACCAACACGAGTAGGCGATTTCGCAACATTGAAACAAATTATTTCACAAGATAATGGCATTACAAATATCGAATTAACAGCAGATATTACGATGACAGCAGGAATTCAGATTAATAATAAGAAGACAGAATTAACAATCAATGGTAACGGTCATACGTTGACAGAGAGTAAAGCATCTATAAATGACGCAGCACAAACAATTTATGCATATACTGGATCAGCTATGAAAACTATGAACATTAAAAACTTAACAATTCGCGGTACACATTACTACTCACCATTCACAGTGTATGATGGTGTCAAAGGTGTAGTACAGAACTTTGAAAATATCGATTACATCGGACCTCAATTTGTCTACAATATCAACGGAGCAGTTAACTTTACAGGAAAAAACAAAATTGTAAACGGACAAGGTGTTGACAAGTTAGGAACACTAAATGAGATTGTTCAAGCAAACAGCGTTACAATTGACGGTGAATTTATCAGTGAACATAATACAACAGGAACATATGCTTTCGCTTTATACGGAACTAACCCATATTTCATCATTAAAGATGGTGCAAAAGTAGATATCACAGCAAACGGTGGGGAACTTCTATATGCTCCAGCAAATACAGCAAACTTTATTGTAGGTAAAAACGCAACGTTCAATCTTAACACGCTTCGTGAAATGTTCCCTTATGCAATGGCTAACATAACATTTGATACGAGCTCTACAACAACAATTAATCGTACAGACATTTCAGCTGCATCATTAATGCTAGTGGGCCAAACGCTTACTATAAATCCAAATGCAAGTTTAGTAGCGCAACAACCAGCGACATCAAACGCAGCAGCGCATATTATCCGCACAACAGTTGCAAATGCAGTAATCAACATCAATGACCCACGTAAATTAGACCTAAATGCAAACGGAACTGGTGCTAACCGCGTGTTCTCGGCAGCCGGTAAAACAACAATTAACTTCAAGAACTTAGCAGAAATCGGCGTGTTTAATCCAACAAACAAAACAGAAACACCAAACCTAGCGTGGCAAGAAGCTACATTCCAAGTTATTCAAGCATCTGCTCAAGCTGGAATCGTTCAAGTAGGCGCACTTTCATCTACTGGTGACATCCAAACGAAATTCGTATTAGCAGACGCAAAACGTATTACAACAACAGGAACAGTTGAAATCGCACAAAAAGCAGTAAGCGAACTTTTCACTAACAACGATCCAGCAACAGATACAATCAAAGATACAACAACACAAGCAAAAATTGATGCAGCACAAAAATTAATCGATGTAGTAACAGATACAGTTGAAAAAACAGCGTTGCAAAAAGATTTAGATCGCGCTCAAGAACTTTTAAATGAACGTAACGCAGTAAGCACAGATAAAGAACGTCAAGCAGCAGCACAAAAAGCAGTCAACGAATTATTTACGAGCGATCAACCATCAACAGATAAAATCAAAGATACAACAACACAAGCATCTATTGACGACGCACAAGGATTAATCGACCTAGTAGTTGATCCAACAGTAAAAGCAGCATTACAAAAAGACTTAGATCGTGCCCAAGAATTGTTGAACGAGCGTAATGCAGCAAATGCAGCAGAAAAGGCACGTCAAGAAGCAGCGCTAAAAGCAGTCAATGAACTATTCAACAGCGACAAACCATCAACAGATGCAATCAAAGACATCACGAACCAAGATGCAATCGATGCAGCGCAAAAATTAGTAGATGCAGTAACAGATCCAACAGTAAAAGCACAATTACAAAAAGACTTAGATCGTGCCCAAGAATTATTAGATGCACGTAACGCAGAATTAGCAGCAGAAAAAGCACGTCAAGAAGCAGCACTAAAAGCAGTCAATGAGCTATTCAACAGCGACAAACCATCAACAGACGCAATCAAAGACATCACGAACCAAGCAGCTATTGATGCAGCGCAAAAATTAGTAGACGCAGTAACAGATGAGGCAGTAAAAGCAGCATTACAAAAAGATTTAGATCGCGCTCAAGAATTACTAGATGCACGTAACGCAGCAGCATCATCAGAGCAAGAGCGTCAAGAAGCAGCGAGAAAAGCAGTAGATGAGCTATTCACTAGCGACAAACCATCAACAGACACAATCAAAGATACAACAACACAAGCTTCTATCAACGCAGCCCAAAAATTAATAAACGTAGTAACAGATGAGGCAGTAAAAGCAGAACTACAAAAAGATTTAGACCGTGCGCAAGAATTACTAGATGCACGTAATGCAGCAGAGGCAGCGGAAAAAGCACGCCAAGAAGCAGCCCAAAAAGCAGTCAACGAATTATTCAACAGCAACAGCCCATCAACAGATGCAATCAAAGGCTCAACAACACAAGAAGCCATTGATGCAGCCCAAAAATTAGTAGATGCAGTAACAGACCCAACAGTGAAAGCAGCGCTACAAAAAGATCTAGATCGTGCGCAAGAATTACTAGATGCACGTAATGCCGAAAAAGCACGTCAAGAAGCAGCTCAAAAAGCGGTAAACGAGTTGTTCACGAACGATACACCAGCATCAAACGAAATCAAAGACCCAACAATTCAGCCTTCTATTGATGCAGCACAAAAAATAATCGATACAGTAACAGATCCAGCAGTAAAAGCACAACTACAAAGAGATCTAGACCGCGCGCAAGAACTCCTAAACATGCGTTCATCAACAGTCGGAACAATCACACCAGCAGACTTCCTAATCGGTGGCGACAAGTATGTTACAGGAACATTCACAGGAAGTGTAGCGAAAATCTCTCTACTAGTGAATGATAAAGAGTACACTGGCGGATCAGTCAAAGCAGACGGTACCTTCACATTCTACGCAAACGACAAAAACATCAAGAAAACAGATGCAGTATTCGCAGTAGCATACGACAAATACGGGAAAGAACTAGAAAGAACAAAAGTGAAATTCGTAGTCGTAACAGCAGGTAAAATTACACCAGCAACATACAACTTAGCATCAGATAAAAACATCACAGGAACGTACACGGAAGATGTAACAAAAGTAACCGTAACAGTTGGCGATAAAGTATATAAAGGTGGAACAGTAGCAAACGGAGCCTTCACATTCTATGCTTTTGACAAAATCAAGAACACGACAGACGTTGTAACAATCCACGCCTATGATTCAGTTGGTAAACTTCTAGACACGAAGACATTGAAAGTCGTAACAGGCGTACCAGTTGTAACAAAAGGTAGCATCACTGTAAACGACATGCTAGTACCAGGCGACAAAAACATCACAGGAACATATACAGATGATGTACACTATGTAGTTGTTACAGTAGACGGTACAGAGTATAAAGGCGGTACATTTGTAGACGGCGAATTCAAGTTCTACGCTTTCGACAAAATCACAAGCGCATCTAGCAATGTAACAATGAAAGCTTTCGATAAAGCTGGCAAACTATTAGATACGAAAACAGTGAAACTTGTAGCACCAGCAGGAGAGAATGTAAACAAAGGCGCTATCACGCTGAACGCATTCACAGTTGGCGATAAAAACATCACAGGAACTTACTCAGGTGAAGTAAAATCAGTACAAGTAACAGTCGGTGAAACAACGTATAAAGGCGGAACATTCACAGATGGCGAATTCAAATTCTACGCTTTTGACAAAATCAAATCCACAACAGATGTAGTTAGCATCAAGGCGCTAGACAAAGATGGTAACGTATTAGATACAAAAACAATCACAGTATTAGCAAAATAATCAGTTAGACTTTGAGCGGTATCCCGGAAATTTAGGGCTACTGCTCTTTTTTATTTTAGTGTATATTTTTGACATAATGGAAGAAATTGTTTATGGTGGAAAAGGGTATAGTGTGATAAATGAAACTTTATAAAAATACTGTTTCTGTTTATGTGACGAAAATCACATTAAATCTTTAACTAAAAAATCGGAGGAATGCTAATGAATATCTTAATTTTAGGCGCGTTTGGGCATCTTGGGAAGGCGGTTTACAAACTTTTAGAGCCGCTACCGAATGTTAATTTGACGTTGTTTGGTCGGGAAAAAGAGAACATCGAGGTGGCTTCTACGACAAAAGTAATTTTTGGTGACGCGACGAATACGGTGGACTTGGAGGAGGCGCTTCGAGGTCAGGATGTTATTTTTTCTACGCTGGGGCCGTTTCATGTGGAGACTTTCGCAAAACCGTTAGTGGAGACGATGGAGAAGCTGGATGTGAAAAGGCTTTTTTGGACGACGCAGTTTCAAATTAGGCAGGATGAAGTGACAGAAGAGAACATTGCGCTTGCGAAGACGTTTGGTTTTGATGAGGAGACGGAGCGGGCATACGTAGCTAATCAAAAACTAGGCGCGCAGATCATTGAGGACAGTAGCCTCAATTACACGTTACTGATGCCTCATTTCTTTAAATACGATAACAGCATCGCAAAGGTGATTCTGCAAGACGAGGATGAAACGGTGAAAGGTGAACCGATTAGTATTTATAGTTTGGCGGTTGGGCTTGTCCATTTGTTGCTTCAGCCGGAGCTTTACAGTAAAAAAGGCGTTATTATTTCTGCTGCTGAGTGATATCATAAAAGAGCCTCAAAGATTTTTCATGTCTTTGAGGCTCTTTCCTGTTTACATTATTGATACGCTCACTGTCTGGATCTCACCACCTAATAAGTCGTAGGCGGTTAATGTGACGATATCTGTCCGGTTTTTAACGAATGTTTTTGCGTAGTATTGGAAGTCTTGTCCTGTTGGTGGCACGTTAATTGTTGTCTGTTTGACATTGTTTACTGTTATACTAATCCGTGCTACATCACCAGTAAATTGCCCTTTAATATAGCCGTCTCCAAGTAAATATGGATTGACTGTCACGCCTCCGTTTGCTGATGTGACGGGAACGGTTTTCGTGCTAACGACCTCGCCAGCCGTGTTGTAAGCGACTAATTCTACGGTATCAGTAAGATTCGTGATGTTTGTTTTTGCATAGTACTTGATTGTGCCATCTGTTACGTTGATGCGTTGTAGGGCTACTTTGTTGATTTGTAGCTCGACTTTTGCGACGTCACCACTGTATGTTCCTGTGATGTAGTTGTCTTTGCCAATTTTGAATGGCGCAATGGTATCGATGCTACCTGGAAGACTAATGCCATTTAGAACAGTGACAGTTTTTGTGTCTAGAACTTTACCAACATTATCGTAGGCAGTTAGTTTTACGACATCATTCACGTTACGAATCACATTGTTTGCATAGTACTTGAAGTCAGGAGCTACAATACTGATTATCGTTTTTTCTACATTGTTGACAGTTATACTAATTTTTGCGATATCCCCTGAAAATTGTCCTGTTACATAATTGTCTTTGCCGATTTTAAATGGTGCAAGAGATGTTATAGATCCAGTTGTAGGAGCTTCTTTGGCAATTGTGATTACTTTTGTATCTAGAACTTTGCCGTTGTTATCATAGGCTGTCATCTTCGCGTTGTCGGTCACATTGCGGATGAGCTTGTTCGCGTAGTATTGGAAATTTGTTGTTGTCACATCAATTTTCGTGTTTTCGACATCGTTGACAGTTATGCTGATTTTTGCCACATCGCCTGAATATTGCCCTGTCACATAGTTATCTTTACCAATGTTGAAAGGATTCAATGTGATTTGTCCAGCTGTGGGTTTTTGGATGTTTACTTTTGTTTTTTGGAGCTCATTGCCATCTTTATCGTAACCAATTATGTTCACTTGGTCGGTCACCGCATTGATTTTGTCTTTTGCGTAATACTGGTATGGTGAACCAGTGGCGTTGATAGTTTGTTTTAGTGTACCATTCACTTCAAGAGCTATTTTTGTGACATCGCCTGTGTAGGTTCCTTTAACGTAACTATCTGTACCGAGGATAAAGTTATTTGTCGTGATTGTTCCGGATGTTTTGCCTCGGTTTGCTAGTAAGTCTTTTGCTTTATTTAAATCGTTTTGTAACACAGATTTTGTAGCTAAATCAGTGACAGCATTTACTGCTGTTTGTGCGGCGTCGATAGCTTTTTGATCTGTTTCAGCTTTAATAGTTCCAGATGCAACGTTATTATTAGTGAATAATGCTTGAACAGCTTTTGTTGCTGTTTCTTCTTTTTGCGCTTGTTCTGTGGCCGCACCGTTATCAATCATTGGGCCCCAGTTGTTTGTTGTGAATGCGCGGATAGTAAGTTTTGTTGTTTTTGGAAGTACTGTTCCTGCCACATATTTTGTTGCTTTGCTTGATACAATACCGTCTGCTCCCATTGGATCAGTACCATCTGTTGTGTAGTATACATCTGTGTTGGCATTAGGGTTTTGTAATACGACACCAGATCCGCTCGGTACGATGTTTACGTTTTGTAGTGTATGCGCCATGCCATATTTCGTCCACATTTCTAGGTTGTATTTCACACGATCTGGGACTTGTGCCTGAGTTTTGACTTGGGATGCTAACCAATCTTTGTAAATAGTTGTTCTAGCACCCATGAACGCTGCATCAAGCTTGTACGCTGCGTCAATTTGCTGTTGGTTTTCTAAAATAAGCTGTCTCACGTTTGCGACGGATAATGGTGCGTCTGTTGCACCCGCAAAATCACCGTTTGCTGGGCCGATTTGTTTTAAAACTTGGTCTTTAACGAGCGTCTTGAACTCTAGGTTACCAGCTGTTGGAACAGTCATGCTATCACCCGAAAAATTGCCAAATAGTACGCCGGCGCCTTTTCTTGAATTAACATCTGCCCATTTGTAGCGATACGTTCCGCCACCACCTGCAAAAACAGAATAGCTCGTGCCGGTACCACCGTTATTGTAGAAGGCACCGTCTGTATCATTGATGTTGAATTTCATCTTAATGCCATTACCATTTAAAATGTCGTTAGAAACAACCGCGTCAACTTCTTGTTCGGTGTCGATAAACATGAATAGAATCTGTGTCTTGATTAAGTCTTCTACATCGACATAGTTTTTAAATTCTTGGAAGTTCTTCGCAGTTGCGACAGCCTTTACTTTTGTCAAAATGTTTGTGTCGCCATCGCCTGCTTCTACGATACCAGGAATGAAGTAGCCATCTTGGAAGCGGATTTTCGTATAGTCATCATCGTTGCCGCCGAAGTATTCTTCAAACATATTTTGACCAAAATCTTCACGCATTGTTTTAACGCCCATGTATTTGCCGTTGTAATAGTAATGGACGTATTTTGTGTGTAAAGAGATTTTGTTCATGCGCTGTGCTAATGTGTTTGTTACTGTTTCGTCATAGCGGTTGTAGCCAAGGTTATAGACATCGTTTTGTGGGCCATCTTGTCCTTCTTTAAGTTCTAGTTTGCTGAATTTACCTACGACTGGGAATGCTTC
This sequence comes from Listeria rocourtiae subsp. hofi, assembly GCF_963575615.1. Taxonomy (NCBI): domain Bacteria; kingdom Bacillati; phylum Bacillota; class Bacilli; order Caryophanales; family Listeriaceae; genus Paenilisteria; species Paenilisteria rocourtiae. The sequence goes on from NZ_CAUYTL010000042.1 coordinate 15,061, forward strand.
GCCAGGCGTTGCGTCAAAGAAGTTGTATTTTGCTTTTTTGGCGTTGTAATCACGATGGAATTTCACTGCAACGCCGGAGTTGAATTGTCCTGCGCTTGCTTGACCAAATTTCTTAGCACCAGAATAGTTGACGTAGTTGGTTCCGCCGTTACCCATGTGGGAATCTAAATACTCGAATGTTCCAGGGCTATAAGAAACAGCATCTAAGTCTGTTGCGGCGCCTGTCACAGAAACAACTGGGAAATCATCGATGGCTTGCGCGTATTCGTCACTCGTGATGTTGTTCTTAAACTGCCATAAATAGCCTGATGTGACTTCATTTTTGTAGTTGTCGCGTAGAACATACGTGTTAGAAATTACGCCTGTGTTCCCTGTTGCATCATAACCATAAACTTTAACTACTGTTGTTTTGCCAATCGTGATTGGGCCAGTGTAAGTGGTACCTTTTGTTGCGCTCGGAGCACTGCCGTCTAGTGTGTATTTCAATGTGATGCCTGGCTTAGAAGTCATTGTTAAATCAAAACCACTGTCATACATGCCGCGATCTTTGCTAAACTGTACGGCATAATTGCTTTGACCGCTGTTATTAGATGTGCCAAATGTTTCTGAGCTAAAAAGTGTTAACGTTTTGCTTGCATCTGTTTGGCGCCCGAATGTTTGATTATAAGCTTGCTTCGTGTACTTGATAGAATCTACTGTTTTAAATTCAGAACCAACTTTTGCAGATAAAACAACGTCACCGCTACCACCGATTTCGAAGCTTAAGTGATTATTTCCTAGTTCAGGTGCTTTGTCAGAATACAATACGCGGTATCCTTTTGCTGGAATCACTAGGTTTGAAAATTCGAATTTGTCGAGTGTTTTTGTTTTGTCGGTCAGGTACATACCTTTTCCTAAAACAACGGGTACATCATTGTCGTTGTAAAGTTCAACCCATGCATCTTTAGAGCTTGCGGTACCTTCTGATGACAATTCATTGATGTAGACATTTTTGATTTTGTCTGGTGTTGCAAGTGCGCCTTCAATGCTTGGACCTTTGCCGTTGTTTTTGTATTTGATGATAAGTCTTGCTGAGTTAGCACCGCCACCTTGGTAGACGCTACCGATATAGTTGTCGCCATCGATGCGGAATGCCATAGATTGACCATTTTTCCAGCCGTTGAAGCGGTTCTCATTGATAAGATCTTTTAAGTTGGCTGTACGGACAATTTGGTTGGTTGCTGCAAATGCTGGTTGATTGTACTTCACGACTAAATTGCTGTAGGGACGTGAAGTGATGTTTCCAGCCGTACTATTGTAAATTTCAGGATTACCACCGAGTTCGGTACGAACCTCCATATTGGAACTTACTTTTGCAGTATTTGCTGCTGATGTTGTGAATTCCAAATAGGCATCTTCAATTTCCGCAGAATCTGGAAGTGTAACATTGTTGAAACGAAATGCAGAGATGTCTTTGTAAGCAGGAGTAAGGGTGGTTGAATAGTATCCACCGATTCTTAGGTTAGCATTGAGATTTATTGCTTTTGCTGTACCATATTCTTCTGCATCATCGTTAACTGTCGCCACTTGAGCACGTGAATCACCGCTAGCAGAGTAATATTCTAAGACCAATTTTGGAGCTGTTGTTGCGCCTCCCTCATAAGAACGAGCAATGTAAGAGCCTGTTTTGTCTCCATCCACTTTGAAAACGAGGTCTTTCAACTCTGTGTTTTCGCCGCGCATTTCATTGATAACTTCTGTTAAATCCCCTGTATTTACAAGATCATTAACAGCTACTTTCGCAGGTGTGGTTGATTTAACAACTGCATTTGTCAATGTGCGATTTGTAAAAGATGCTACTGTCGCTGCGAAAGCATCATCATTTCCAATTTCCCCAGCAACTGATAAATTCGTCGGTGTGCTTGAAGCTGTTGATGTTGAGAACGTTAGATAAGCTTTTGTAATTACGGCATCAGCTGGAATAGAAACATCTGCAAAACGAACAAATGTGGATTGCGGTACAGCGTTTAGGAGGCCGTGTAAATTTAGTGTTGTACTTGTTGAGTTGATAGTAGTAGGGCCAACCATTACGTCATCAGATCCTGATTTGACACTGTATTCTTTAGTTGCTAAAGGAATTTGTTCTGCGTCATCACGAATCGAGTAGATGTATGTTTGTACACCGCTATTTTGCTTAGAATTATAGGCATATGCTTTTAGCGTCACGTTCTTATCAATCGTGATGGGGCCTGTATAAGTTTTTCCGTTTGTTTCACTTGGTATAGAGCCATCTGTGGTGTATTTGACTGTGTTGATACTATCTGTGTTTAGTGCCAAGTTGAAAGCCGATTTGTACACACTAGTTTTTTGACTAGGCGTAATCGTTACGATTGGAGTGGCATCATTGTTCGAGCTTTCGTACGTACCTGTTTGGTAAGAAACAAGGTGACTGTCAGCATCGTTAAAACGGCCTAAAGTTTCATCAAACGCCATTTTTTTCACAGCAAAACTGTCTTGTGTGTGAAAGCTACCACCGTATTGTGTAGTTAGATAGAGCGTTGTGTCGCGCTCTCCTAGTGTGAAATTAACAGAAGCGTTGTCTTGTGTCCCATTTGCTTTCACGACGCGATAGCCTTTTGCTGGGATATAGAGATTTTTCAGCTCTGACTTGCCTAAATTAGCAGCTTCATCGGATAGGAAAACCCCATTTTTAAAAAATACAGGTGTATCGTTGTTGTTGTAAATCTCAATCCAGCCACTACTTTGCACGCCTGTGCCCATACTTGCGACTTCGTTAATAAATAAGTTTTTCATTTTTGCAGGATCTGTTACAACGTCCGAACCAATTGCATCATTTTCACTGTACGTATATTTAATAACTAGCTTTGGTTGTAGGGATGTATCAGCAGTACCGCCTTGATAAATGCTGCCGATATAGTTGTCTCCATCGACTTTAAAAGCAAGTGCGTTCCCATTTTGCCAACCCATTAAGCGTGTTTCGTCAATAATACTTTTTAGATTAGGTGTTCGGATGACTTGTTTGGTTGTCGTAAAAGATGGTTGCTCATAGTTTACAGTGGATGCTGTGTAGATACGACCACTGATGTTTCCAGCTGTGCTTGCATAAGTTGCCGGGTTGCCTAATTCTGATGAGATAACCATGTTGGCAGTTTTATTTGTGACAACTGCTTTTGTTGTGAATTCTAAATAAGCATCGTCAATTTTTGCGTTCTCCGGCAAGTCTACATTCGCAAAACGAAATGCAGAGAGGTTTTTGTTTGCTGGTGTTAGTGCTGCGGCTGTGTAACCACCAATCTTCATTTCGTTATTTAAGGCGATTGTTTTTGCTATACCGGATTCTTCTGCATCATCAGATGTTGTACCGATTTTTGCATTAAATTCACCAGATGGCGACGTGTACTCAACCATAAGTTTTGGCGCCATTGCTGCACTAGAATCGAATGAGCGCATAACAAAAGAACCTAGACCGCTACCAGTTACTTTGAATACATAATCTTTTATATCCGCAGTATTTGCGCGCATTTCCTTCATAATAGGTGAAACATCATTTGTATTGAAAATGGTATTTGTAGTAACAGCGGGAGTCGTCATGGACATCGAGGTGTTTGTGAAGGTCCGGTTTGTAAAAGAGGCTACAGTACTTGTAAAAGCTGCTTGTGAGCCTAGTTCACCGGTCACATTGATTGTGGTGGATTGTGTTGCAGAAGAGGCATCGCGGGTTGTAAATGAAATGTATGCTTTCGAAATCTTTGCATCTGTTGGTAGGTTCACATCGGCAAATCGTAAATAAGTCGCCTGTGTTGTACCTGCTATTTGTAAATCAAGACCAGTACTTGTCAAGTTTACTGCGCTACTTGTTACCTCTGCATCATCTGTACTCGTTTGAATAGGGAATGCTTTGGCAAAGGAAAATGTTTGATCTCCGTTTGCGGTGCTTGTAGACTGTGTTGTCGGCTGGCTTTCGGCGAACGATACGATGTTTCCAATCGAACTCGGAACCATTAATGATACGATCATTGCCATTGATAAAACTTTTAATCCAATACTTTTCTTTCTTTTCATGTTTAAATTCATAACTACTTATGCATCATTCTCTATGCTGGGCAGTTATATCCTCCTTGTTTTAGCTAGAATAGTTTACATATTTTTTGTAATTGTGTCAGGCCATTTTTTCATATTTTCCAAAACATCATTTTTTGATTGCTCATTAAGTATCTAACTGCACGACAGTCGCAACATATGCGTTATGAAACGTGCGTTTAAACCACCACTTTCCATTTTATTTAACTAGGAATGAACACGCGGTTCTCTTTTCCTCTTACCTATATCTTACCTGTATTTAGTGTTGCAAGTCACTAAAATACAGCGATTATTTTTAGCTTAAAAATGATAATTCACAAAAATGACATCATATTATTTGTAAAAAAAAATGATTATTTTTATGCTTTAAAACGAATTTTTATGCATCTTTTTAAAAAAAGCATGCTCCACATTTTTAGAGGAGCATACTTTTTCTATTTATTATCAAGTCTAGCGTCTACAATCTCACCTAAGGCTGCAAAATCCCGTTTTATCGGTGGCATATGCCAAACTAATACATCGACATCTGTTATATTGGGCAAGGGTGAGTCACTAATGATAAGGTCGTGTTGAGCCCAATGTTCTTTAGGTTTAAGATCATCACAGAAAATAATAATTTCCTCTGAGTAATAACGCCTAATCTGTGTTTTTAAATACTCTTCCCACATAAAACCGCTTTTTGAGATAATCTTAATATGAAGAGATCTAGTATAGCTTTCCGTCAATAAGGCAACTGAAAATAAAGTATAAACATAAGTAGCGATAACTTCTCTATTGGAACGTAAATATTGATAACCAGGCCGGCCTTCATATTTTTTCAGGATAGTGAGAATTTTTTCTTTATCCTCTGTGTCAGGCGTTAATTTTTTGGAGAAATAATCAACATCTAAAATCAAATTAGCCTTTTCAATAAATAGAAAACGCGCCAAATAGTCTAATATTGTTACTTTTAACACTAAAGTATCTGCAATCCGGTTGTCGACAATTGTCAAAAGGTCTTCTGTGAGCGGCAAACGCGTACTTTGAAATCTCTCATTATAGTAAAGACGCATTTTCATTCGCTCCTGATTAACATAGGTGAAAGATCCAAGAAAGGACATCATCAGTAACATATAGCGTTCGACAGGAACCAGATGAGCACCAAGCGCCTCTTCTAAATCACTAAAATCAATTTCCATTGCATTATGATACGTATAAATATCTCTCCAGAATTTTTCATCTTCATCTGATGCATTAACCGTATGTCCTTGTTTAATCCTTCTTAATGATACAGCGATGGCAGTCGCGTAATCAACACGAGTACTAGGAGAAAAGTAGACATTTAAATGTTGTTCGAATTTTTGAATAAATTTGTCTATGCAATTTTCAAAATCAAAATCATCTATCAGCCAACCAGTATAAGGATGGCACTTACTGAATAAATGATAGAAGAAGAAGCGAATATTTACCTCACCACCTTGTATTTCAAGCGGGGCATTGTTAAGAACGAGACGACTTCTAGCTAAGAAAGTATCTACCTCGGCCAGCTTGACATAAAAAGTAGATCTACTAACAAAATTATTTTCTGCCCATTCAGAGATAGTTGTTTTCTCCCCATTAAAAACAGAGAGAGCCAATTGAAACAGGTGACTCGTAGAAATCATATACGCTGTTAAGTAATCAAAATTAATTTGAGACGCTGTTTTTAGCGATAGTTTTTTATCCATTTCATGTATGTGAGCCATCTCATCTGGAAACGTGGAGTTCAGCACTTCAATGTCTGCGTTTAATGTATTCACAGAACATTCAATGATAGTCGCAACCTCTTTTTTTATAATTGGCGCTTCGGCAAAGAAAAGTAAATTAAGTAATTTTAACCGACGATAATCTGATGCGGGAATAATATTTTTCATTAATAAAACCTCCCAAATATCCTATACTAATATCCTAATGAAAAATGAAGCTAAGGTCAAATTTAAGCTGTTAATGTATCTCTAATCATTATAAATCTATTTAATGAAGAAAGGCGAAAGAATTCTAGCACATTCCATACAAACATAGTTGCGATACCAAATAAGCTATGCTATAATTATACCTCGTGAGTAATTAAAAATTATTCCTTGCCCGTTTCTAGTTTCACAGTCGCAAAATGTGACTGAAAGACTGGGAGAATGATTGTATAAGAGATGAAGCTTTAAAGAAGATTATGCGCTAGACCTGTATTTTTAATGGGTAGGACGTAAAATTCTGCTTTAAACAAATCGAGCGAAAGCGAACGCTTGTCGCCGATTTATAATGCTTATGCCACAATTCTTAGGGCCGCTAAGACCACAAGGAGGTGTAAAGAGATGGCAAGAACATATGAAATTATGTACATTATCCGTCCAAACATTGAAGATGAGGCGAAGAAAGCTGTAGTTGAGCGCTTCGACGGCATTTTAACTGACAATGGTGCGGAGATCATCGAATCGAAGGATTGGGGTAAACGTCGCTTGGCTTATGAAATTGAAGACCATAAAGACGGTTTGTACCAAATCACTCGTGTTTCTGCTACAACTGCGGATTCTATCAATGAATTTGACCGTTTAGCAAAAATTTCTGATGATATCATTCGTCACATGGTTATTAAAGAAGAAGCTTAATATTTCCTGAGTATGGCTCGGGTTTTTATGAAAAAAGAGAGGAGGTTGGTTCTACTTATGATGAACCGTGTTGTATTAGTTGGTCGTCTGACGAAAGATCCTGAATTGCGCTATACTCCTGCCGGTGTTGCAGTTGCGACATTTACACTTGCTGTAAACCGTAACTTTACGAATCAGGCTGGAGAGCGTGAGGCAGATTTCATTAATTGTGTTGTATGGAGAAAACCAGCCGAAAACGTTGCGAATTTCCTTAAAAAAGGAAGCTTAGCGGGCGTTGATGGTAAAGTTCAAACGCGTAATTATGAAGGTCAAGACGGCAAGCGTGTCTATGTAACAGAAATTCTTGCTGAAAGTGTCCAATTCCTAGAACCCCGCAGTGCAAACAGCGGTGGTAATGGTGGCGGCTACAGCAATAACAATGATTTTGGTGGGCAGCAGCAATCGTACGGTGGAAACACTGGTGGTGGCTTTAACCAACAAAATGAGAATAGCTACGGACAACAGAACCAACAACAACCTCAATCTCAGAGTTACCAAGCACAACGCAACGCTGATCCATTTGCTAGTGATGGTAAGCCAATCGACATTTCAGATGACGATTTACCATTCTAAAAAAGGACACAAGCGAGCGTGTCATTGGATTTTAATTTGATAGGAGGAAATTATAATGGCTGGAGGACGCAGAGGCGGACGCCGTCGGAAAAAGGTTTGTTACTTTACTTCGAACGGAATTACGCATATTGACTATAAAGACACTGAGTTACTGAAGAAATTCATTTCCGAACGTGGAAAAATTCTTCCTCGTCGTGTAACTGGAACGAGCGCTAAATACCAACGTAAACTAACTATTGCTATCAAACGCTCACGCCAAGTGGCATTGTTACCATTTGTTGCTGACGAAAAATAAGCTAAATTGAGCCTCCCGAATTTCGGGAGGCTTTTGTTGCGCCTGTTTGAACGAAGAGAATTACAGGCGCAATATAAGGGCGAGCGAAGCGAGCAGTTAAACCTTCGTGTTTGTTCTCTGAATAAATATAAACCGAGCTTCATTGCTCAATTACAAACGTAGTTTCACGTAAGCACGACATGAATACATAATAATTCCAAACCGCAACTTTCAATACTTATATCATTTAAAGCATTGACGCATATACGCATTAAAGTGTATGATAGATGTGAGACTTTAAAATACATTTTATAACAAAAAACAATAGGGAGTTACAAAAATTATGTTTTGGAAATCATTACTAAGAAAAAAACCGTTAGAATCACTTATTCACAATAAAAGTAATAGTATTCATTTGAAACAAACACTCGGAGCGATGGATTTAATTTTTCTCGGTGTTGGAGCAATTGTTGGTACTGGGATATTTATCTTGCCAGGGACGATTGCGGCGCTTTACTCTGGCCCGGCGATTGTGCTGTCATTTGTTATTGCAGCGGTAGTCTGTGCGCTTGCGGCTCTGTGTTATTCGGAGTTTGCGTCATCGGTCCCTGTTGCTGGAAGTGCCTACACATATGGCTATGTTATTTTTGGGGAATTCATTGCTTGGCTATTAGGCTGGGCGCTTTTGTTGGAGTACGGGTTGGCTGTGGCATCAGTTGCAAGTGGCTGGTCATCTTATTTCAAAACGCTTTTGTCCGGATTCAATATCCACATTCCTAATGCGATTTCGGGCGCGTTTAACCCTGAAGCGGGGACTTACGTCAACATTCCGGCGATTGCGATTGTCGGTATTATTGCCTATTTATTGACGCGTGGCATTCGTGAATCGACACGGGTCAATGCATTTATGGTTATTTTGAAAATTAGCGTGATTTTGCTGTTTGTCCTAGTTGGCGTATTTTATGTGAAGCCAGATAATTGGGAGCCATTCATGCCATTTGGATTTAGTGGCGTTCTAAATGGTGCAGCGTTGGTATTCTTCGCATATCTAGGCTTTGACGCGGTCTCGTCTGCGGCTGAAGAAGTGAAGAACCCACAGAAAAATATGCCGATTGGAATTATTGGCTCATTACTTGTTTGTACAGTTCTATATATAGCGGTTTCTATCGTTTTGACAGGAATCGTTTCGTATCAAGACTTGAACGTGGCGGATCCAGTTGCGTTTGCGCTACAAGTTATTAATCAAAATTGGATTGCCGGAATTGTATCACTTGGTGCAGTTGTTGGAATGATTACGGTCATTTTGGTTATGCTTTACGGTGGAACGCGCCTTATTTATGCAATGGGACGTGATGGTTTATTGCCAAAAAGCATGGCGAAAATTGATGAAAAGACGAGTACACCGATTAAAAGCACTTGGACATACGCGATTGTTATTATGTTCTTCGCGGGTTTTGTGCCACTGAATCGCTTGGCAGAACTAGTAAATATGGGTACGTTGTTCGCTTTCATGATGGTCTCGATTGGCATCATTTTCTTGCGTCGTAATAAATCGATTGCGAGTGGAGGATTTAAAACACCATTATACCCAGTACTGCCAATTGTCTCGTTCTTGATGTGCCTATTCTTGATTTCGAGATTATCTATCCAAACTTGGATTGCTTGCGGGATTTGGTTTGCTGCGGGTCTGATTTGGTATTTTGCATACGGGCGCAGGAATAGTACGTTGAATAAATGATCTAAGTGCCTTCGAATCAAGAAAGAGGATTAGAAACTAAGCTCAAGTTTCTAATCCTCTTTCTTTGTGCGCCCAGCATGCGCAAATGCTAGGTGGTGAAAGTCCACTACAGGCTTGGCAGTAGGAACTGTTAGCTCAAG
>NZ_CAUYTL010000043.1:0-23635 GCF_963575615.1 Listeria rocourtiae subsp. hofi
ATACGTATCCAAAATCTAAATGCAGATTTTGGATACGTATTTTTCTAGGTCAGAGAACCTTTTGTCTCAGACTCCTCATTGTCGTTTTTTATGGCTAGTATTAATGTCGTCTGGTACTTCGAAGAATCGTATCAAAATCAGCTGCATCATCCTGACAAAGGGATTTTCTTTCCTTCGCTAATTTTTCGATGATGGCTTCCCCCGTTTTACTTTCAAAGGATTCGCTTAGTTCACGCTCCAGCTTTTTCATCGTTTGTTGCCACCCGTCAAAGCTAGCTGTAAAGCGCTGTAATTGATCCCATTGATTTTCAGCAATGTGATCCGTGCGTTTATGCACCTGCTGGCGCATCTGTGCCTTTTGCTTTGCCCGTTCGATTTCTTTTTTATCCGCTTGTAGTGCGTAAGCTAGACTACTCGCTCCCGTTTCAATTGCCTTCGCAATCGCTTGATCTAATTCTCGTATTTGTCTATCCATCGTTACCCCTTCCCTAAGCTTGCTAATTGGCTTCCTAACGCGCTAGCCGATGCTTTCAATGCGCCTACCGTTCCGCCCAGATACCGTGCCAGGTCTTGGCCTGCCTCTTGGTCATTTCGTTGCATTTCATACGCTGCACGACCAATCGCATCCGAGAATGTTAACAATTCTTTCTGATGTGATCGCAAATTGTCGATTAATTCGACTGTTAAATCATCGTTATGTAATCGATAGATACCTTCGCGTTTGTGTACGGCCACTTCCTGAATCGCATCGTCTATTTCTGAAGCCATCAACAAATCGTATTCCCCACCAAAGGTCGCATCTTCTAACTCACGCTGGAGCTTTTTCATGTCCCTGGCTTCCTCTTCTCGGAAATCTTCTAATGCTCGAATTACTTTCGTTATATCTTCAGCCATCGCATGTAATTCTCGTGCGCTGCGTTGAATGTCATCTGGAGATATTTTAAGTCGCACCGATCCATCACCATGGAACTGACCGCGAAATCCTGCAGGCATATGCGCATTATATGGATCGCTACCACTGGCATTTTTACTGACAAACTGTTGATAAAAGACAAATGCACCTGGTGGCAACGAACCCACCACATCGCCAGTATGCCTGTAGTCCTTTATTTGATTAAAGTAAGCACCATTCTTGGCTCTTTGTTGTTCTTCGGCTGTTAACTTGTTGAAGGAACGTGCTGCAGCGAAGGTCGTTGCTGGTTTATTGTACTTTACTGCACCATACTGTGCTAAAGCGCCACCTAAACTATGTCCAGTAAAACTAAAATCTTTTACAGGAAACATCTTAGTCGTTTCCTTGATGAATTGTTCATAATCAAAAAATTGATCACCATACTCTGGCATTTTTTTCGTTGCAAGCCCTACATTCGTCGTCCAATCTGCGCCTTCTTGTGAGCCACGTGAAACAAATACCACATGTGAAAACGTCTTAATCTTTCCATTGCACATATCGACATAATCTTTGTATGGAACAGTTGCAGCCGCTTGAAGGCCATTCGATTTAGTAATAGAATTAATGGTCACCCATTGGCTTGTATCATTTAGTTGCGTATAGATAATCTTCTGTTGCTCTGTTTTCGTCAATGGTCTTATATCGTTTACTTTGAGCGTCCTACCCTCATAAATAAAATCTGAAAGCCCAAAATTTTGTTCATCTGTTGGCATCTTTCCATATTCCTCCTAAACGTGATATGCTATAATGAAAGTGGGGTGAAACTATGAAAAAGAAATGGATCATCTATACTTCCATTATTTTGCTACTTATAATCATAACAGGGGGATATCTATTTGTGAAACATTTACAACAGCAAAACAGTGAAAAAGTTATTTTAGCCACTGAAAAACCATATATTGAAAAGTATTTAACCTACAATTATCAACATATAGACACTGTAACATTGGAGAAGATACATATAAACCCAACAGGTATTGTTCATGTGGAAGGCTATGTGAATGGTGATCCAGAACTGTCTTTTGACGCTGGTATTTATGATGATCACTTTGAAGCTGCGCTTAATCCAACAGGCGACTCATTTCCGCTACTAAAAAGAGAAGATCGAGAAGTGAAAAGTGTTTCTGAAATCGAAGCCGAAGAAAAAAATAAATGAAAATACCCCAGGAATCACGATAAATTCGTTGTCCTGGGGTATTTTCATACACTTATTTATCTGCCTTTCCTCGCTTTGGCTTTGGCGCTGTCTCGTTTCTTTCCAAGTAACATAACGGATCACCTTGCTCTGTACGAATCACAAGCGAACTCTTCTTTGTGTCCATCGCCTCGGCATAAACCATACCGTGATTGGATATAGCTAGTACCAACATACGTAAATCTTTTTTCACATCTCTATACCAGTAACCGTTTTCGGTCATCTTTTTTTCCAACGCCATAATATTTTCAAATGCGATCATCTATTTTACCTCTCCTTGTTGCTGGCATGCAGTATTGTCTACGTTTACATTCCATGCTATAATAAGCGTATTCATCCCTGAATAACTCAACTCCCGTTATTCAGATTTGAGCCTTTGACACTGTTGAAGGCTCTTTTTTTGCTTCCACTCCAGTTTACCGCGTTTGGAAGCACATCGCAAGATGCGTAAAGCCCTAATAACAACCCTTCATAAGACTATCTTTTATGGTACAATAATAGAATCGTCTACCTTCAGGCGAACATTTTCGCTGAAGGGAGGTGTGAGTTATGAGTATCTTATTTTCAAGTATTATTGCTCCGATTGTGGTTGGATGCGCGATTGCGTTCTTCAAGCACCTGTTAGAAGCTCGGCGCAATAACAACAAGTAGACGACACCTATTCTAACCCCAAATAAACACCCTAGCTGTTCGCGCAGCTAGGGTGTTTGGGTGTGGCTATGAGTATCTTATTTTCTACTCTATTATAGCAACAAAATAAGGAAAAGTAAACTCTCTGTTTCTGAACCATATGGTTCAATAATGGATATTGCTATGTGCAAGCTCCTCCCTATTGCGCCTTAGAACGGTAAATCATCTCATAGGACATATCCTTTCTTAAATCCTCTTATTTTTTGTGTCCACTTTATTATAACCATTCCAATGATATTAACTATTTTACCGTCTACTTTATTGACATTTATCCACCTAAAATTACAAAAAATAACATTAAAACAGTAAAATGCAATAATAATAATAATAATTTCAACAATTACGTGAATTTATTTATTTTCTATTGCTTTTCAAGCATAATTCCCATAAAATAGAAATGTGAATATTTGAAAAAGGAGGTTATATTTAGAATATTGTAAATAAACAAACAGAGAGGAAGGTTTTAGATGAAGAAAATAGTAAGTTTAACTTGTAGTGCATTGCTTGTTGGAACGCCAACTAGTGTAGTTCATGGTTATAGCATGGAAAAAGACGCCTATCCGACTAGCGTGCAAGTTGCACCTAAAGGTACGAATGTTATACAAGATGTAGATGAAAAATTACAAAAAATGGTTAGTTCAGTGCCTTATAATTTTCATTCACCATATGTACTTATGGGAGAGGCAAACTACGATGTTTTTGGCACTAATATTCTAAAAACAAACATAAAAGAAACTATCCCATTACATGTAGGACAAAATATTTTTGAAAATCCATTTTCTCATGAAAGCAACTATCAAACATCTATATTTAGTAAAGCGTTCACGCAAACTACTACGACAACGATACAAAATGGCTTTAAAATAGGGGTAACAGCTAAGGGGAAAGCAGGGGTTCCATTTGTAGCGGAAGGAGAATGGTCAACAACATTAGAATATAACTTTTCTCATACTCAAGCAAATATGAACAGCGAAACAATCACTCTCACAGCACCTGCGCAGCCAGTTAAAGTGCCAGCAAATAAAACTTATAAAGTCGTTGTGTTATTTGAGCAAACTAAAGTTTCAGGGCAAGTTGAGCTATTTGCTGATGTGGGTCAATCAGTTTTCAGTGCTGGAAGGCTTAGCCGCGTTGGGCTTATTATTAATAGAGCACAGGACAAGCAGGGAATGGTGCAATCACCAATTGATCCTGAAAAAGTTCGAGTACGTGGCTCAGGTTCATTCACCACGGAATGGTACTAATTTAATTATAAAAACATATGATATGTCAGTTAAAGCACGATCTGCCAACTCCTCTGGTAAATTGGTAGATACTAAGCGTATACCTATTAAGCTAGAGAAAAAATAGAAAGCATATTTTATTTCGCTAGAAAGTGTGGAATCAGAAAGAAGACTTCCGAAAACAGCGGATAGCAATGGATTATCAGGATTAGTTGGTTTAGTATTTTTTTCTTTTTCAACAATATATTTGTGTAGAAGAAAATCAATAAAAAATAAAACCGATCGAGTATACTGAGAGGAATACGTGAAGTAGCTTTTAAGTTTGATTCAAGTGGATGATCGAAATGGGGGTAAATATGAAGACGACAGAAAATATAATAAATAATGTATTGAAATGTGGCTTTGCTCAGCTGATAATTATAGTGTCATTTATCATCTCAACACCATTAGTGTATGCGGAGAATAGTAATAAAAAACAGGAAATTAACGATTCTCTATTAAGTGAAGTTAAACCTTTTTACAACAGCATGACGGGAAACGAATTTTTGTTTACTAATAAGATTGAATTTAGCACAGAGCAAAATAATCTGAGTTTTCAAGAGCAAGTTAATGCACTTAAAAGTGACGAAAAAATCCTAGAAGAAATAGAAGCTGTAAACAGGAAATTAAGAGAAGAATATTTAAATAGAAGTGAGTTCTATACGGAAAAGCCTGGAGAAATAAAATTAGGACAGCTTGATACTCAATTTTATACCGCATCAACAGAAAACATGACTCTTTACGGAAACTTCTCTACGGAGAGCTTTGGTATAGACAAAGATTTTTTTCGAAAAAATAATGATTACGTTTTCGAAAAATTACTGAAAAAAACGGAGTATGGTACGGACTATGGTTACTTTATAGGCAGTCTAACTGCTAAGGAGACTACTTTAAGAGGCAATGAACATATACAAATAAAACTTTCTGTACCGAAAGGGACTAAAATGATTAGAGTAGGCTCATTATTGGCGCCCAAATTTATGCTGCAAAGAAAAAGCACTTTTAAATATACAGCAAAGAAAATGAATAAAGACGGAGAAACACCTTATTTAGACATTGAAGCTGAGCTGGTAGATCAAAGTAAATTAACTAATGAGACGGACAAAGTAAATCAAGATTTACAAAGCAAGATAAAGAATGATTATGGGGTTACTCATAAGCTTATTAAATTAGAACCCCTTGGATTAAATGCAGGCATGGTGTTGTCACAAGCAGAGTATGTAGTGACATTATTTTTTAAGAGTCTTAAAGACAGTGCTATGTGGGAAAGTATTTCTCGAGACAAGTCTCTATACCAATGGGAGGAACTCATTTTTACAAATGGCTGGCGAGTGCACACGTCTTTCTTTGTTAAAGAATTAGCCGAAATAAATTCGGAAGAGCATGAGAAAGTATTTCGTAATAAATTCAAACTTGATACTATTGGTAAGACTGTACATGGTAAAGGTAAAAGCACTAGTATCATAAGTCTCTCTAGTTTAGTCTATGGGACACCAGAAAAAGAAAATAGAGTATTAGAAGAGTTTGCTACTACCACTATACATGAATTTTTCCACCATTTAATTTATGTATCTGAAGAATTCGAAAGAAATCCTTTATATAAAAATTCGAAGATAAAATTTGTAAGTCATATGAAAGAACTAAAATCACTTGAGGAGAAGGCTGTAGTGAAACTACTAGAGAGCTCATATGCTAAAAAAGATTGGGAAGAGTTTATTTGTGAAGCTTTTTCGGCGAAACTACATCCAAATTCCTCTGTACGAGAAGGTTTTCAAACAAATGCCGTTCGAACAAATCGTTTTTTTGACAATCTGTATGATTCTACCCCACCAACTACACCCAAAAATTTGCGTGAAGTGAAAATAGAGGGCAAGTATATGGAATTTACTTTTGATCACTCTAGTGACAATGTTAGTGTAGATCGCTATAAAATTTATCAAAATAATCAAGAACTTTTCGAAGAAAAAACTCGTAAGGATAACAATAGATTATCACCTAAAAATCCTGGGGAACATGAAGCAAGAATGTTAATCTTGGTTGAAAATTTGAGCCCAGCAACCGAGTATCAATTTCAAATAAGTGCGATTGATGAAGCAAACAATGAGTCATCCAGAAGTATACCTTTAAAAATAAAAACAAAAGATACGGAACCCCCTAAACTACAGGGATCTTTGAGAGGAAAAGCAGTCAAAAGTACAGTTGTTCGACTTAACTGGCCACATCCACGCGATAATGTAGGAGTAAAAGAGGCGAAAATTCGCCGAACGGAATCGTCATCTAGGATGAAAAGAGATAGTGGTTTATTAACTGATAAAATTTTTACAGTATCAAGTGACAGGAATTATTTCAATGATTTTACAATTGAAGAAGGTAAAATATACACCTACTCTATGATAGCTGTGGACGAAGCTGGCAATGAATCTGAAAGAAGCAATTCTGTAATTATACAAACAGATGAGAAAAACGATGAGAACAAAAATGAAGATAAGGCAGAAAATATTACATCCTCTAATGCGAAACTCAATTGGAGTGGCATGTTTGAAGGTATCCCAATGTCTGGATTCCAAATTTTTAGTTGGATTAAAGAAGCAGGGGGATGGGCTTTTACTGGAATAACCTCTGTTGTGGGAACAGCTACTTCCACTTTAGTAGCTTTGACTCCAGGTTCTGAACATATGTTTACGATTATTCCGATTGATAAAAATGGGAATCCATTGGATGATGGTTTGGATATTAGTCTAGAATCCATTGACAAATCATCCATCACAACAAAAGATAGCACACTTTATGCTGGTCAGAAATGGAATGCAGAAAATAATTTTGTTGCTGCTACGGATGAAGATGGCAGATTAGTAGCATTTAGTGATAATAGAATAGCTGTCAATGGAGCCAATATAGACACCACTAAGCCTGGTGTGTATAAATTGAAATACAGCTTTAAAGGGAAAATAAAAACAACAGATGCTACCTTTATAGTGACAGTGAAGGAAATAGTGCCACCACAAAATCTAAAAGCCGGTGAGCTAACTGCCAAAAGTGCGATTTTAACTTGGGAAGCAGGATTCAGTGCAGAAGTTATAGCTGGCTATCAGATTTACCAAAATGGATTACTAATTCACACGGCTGCTAAGAACACAAGGACTCACAGAGTTATGAATCTAGAAACCGCGAAGAAGTATAAATTTACCGTAAAAACTAAGGTGGGTACAGAAGTTTCGTTGCCTAGTAATGAAGTTTCTATTCAGACGATGGAGTTGGAGCCACCAAAGATAAAAAGTATTAATATGTCTGAGAACGTTGCAACACTTACCTGGGAAGCACCTAAGGCATCAGGTAATATCACTAAATATCATTTATATGTGAATAATATGAAAATTAGAACTGTTAATTCCGATACACGTACTACCATAATAAGAGGATTAGAGCCTTCGACAAAATATACAATTACATTAACCTCTGAAAATGGAAGTGGGGAAGTATCTAGCGGTAGCATACCTTTCACTGTAACAACAGGTTTGTACAGCTTGGGAGCCATTACTAAAGCGCATGAAACAACAACGTTCATTAAAGGCAGACTATGGTATGACGATGGTATTATTTTTACGAAAAATGTAAAAGAATCCATAGGAAGCACAGTTATGAGCTATCGAGTGGATTATAATGGAGATTCACTAACAGAAAAACTAGATGGCACTAAAAAAAGAGCTTCTTTTGAAACGAATGGTGCACAAAAGATTAACTTCCTAGAGTATAATAATGGACATGGATTGAGGTTAAGTAATCAAGGATATTTAAGCATTTATGCCATAACTAAGGATGGACGAGAATGCCAAGTGTATACTTCTCGCCCCTATCCGGGGTCTAATGCAATCGTTTCAGCACACCAAAATGTCTCGTTAATCGCATCTACTACACATAAGGACTATTATGATGGTATTACTTTTAAACGTGTGAGAGCCGCTATTGGTGATAATGTTGTGAGTTATAGAGTGGACTACGTGGGGGAGGGTATTCGCTTTAATGTCACTAAAAAGAGGAATAGCTTTGTTTTAGATGGGGAACAACGGCTTCAATTTACAGATTACAACAATGGCCGTGGAGTAAAAATTAATCCTAATGGTTATCTAAGCATCTATGCTGTAACCAAAAATGGAGCAGAACACCAAGTCTATTTTAATCCCGGCTGGTAACAGGGGTAGAACCAGCATCTCCGAGCAAATCGGGCACTGCGTAATATTCCGAATATTACGCAGTGCCCGATTTGCTTTTTCATTATAAATGTATTCTCTTTTTCATATCAATATGAAACTCTCCATAGGGGTTGATATGATTGTAAATCATGGGCGTTAACGCTCGATAATCTTCTACTTCCATCTTGTTTTGCCATTCTTTTTTACTTAATACCGATTGGATTTTCAGTGTGTTCATGTAAATCATGCAATTTTGTATGAGTTGGAGACTGAGCATCGCTATTTCTTGTTCTTCCAATTGATTATGGCGAATTTCGCCACCTTGGCCAAAAAAGACAAAATCGCTTGCGGAATGCCAATTTTCCACCGTGTTTAAACCGGCATGAATTTCTTTTCGTAGTTCTTCAGATCGGAGGTAATCACATAGAAACATCGTTTTTATCACTTTACCTAATTCTTGAAAAGCGAGATAGGTAGGGTGCGAACTATTTTTGGAAAATTGCTTTAAAATAGCCTCGGTATCTGCGGTATTAATACGTAACGCTGTTGCATATTTCACCATTTCGTTGTACTGTCTGTGAATAAGATCCCAGTTGATGGCTCGCTTTGCAATAACAGGGGAAATATGCTCATATCGATCACTAGCCGATGCTTTATATAATTTTTGCGCATGTATATTTTTGAAACGTGGTAACAATTCATAACCTAGTAAGTGACAAAATGCGAATCCTACCGCACTTTGACCATGTGTGTCTACATAATTGCGATCGACTTCTTTTGCTGTGCCGTGATGGAGTAAGCCATGCAGCATCGCTGCTACTTCTGATGAGTTTGGTGCATTCACTTGCGAATGAATACACATGGACTTTTCTTCAATATGCCAATAAACAGATACGCCAGGACCACGATATCTTGGGAACCATTGCGTTCGTAAATTTTGATCGTACGCTACTACGCGAGAAGAATCAGAAGCGCAAGAAGTAGAACCCTTGCCCCATACACTCTCTGCTCGTTCTGTTAAAATAGCATTCACTATTTTTTGATTGGCTGCTTTTAAATTTTCAGTATGAATATATTTCCTTTTAACATATAGCAAATCTTTGTAGCTGATATCTGGACTACCTGATGATACACGTCGTATGCCTGTGTTTGTACCAATACCATATAAACATAATAACAACCGTTTTTGAACAGCTTCGCGATCCAGACGTTCATACGTAGCAAGGCTTTGAAATGTCGTTGAAAATCCTGTTCGTAAATCCGTTTCTTTGATGATATCAATGAGATTCGTCATCCACCAACGATCGGTAATTTCTTTCTTCAAATAGGTAAGTTGATGTGGATCAGGACTTAACTCATTTGGTGCGACGGCAATCCAGCCGTTTTTCTTTGTCCATATGTTCACTTTCTTATTATCTGGCATTGTTGTGTCCAGTAGATGAAGCTTGTCACGTAGCTCCTGTTGTAAACTGTCTATTTTTTCAGTACCATCTAAGGGAAGCTGCAGCGTTTCATAGTGCTCAACACGCTTCTCTTCAAAGTCAGCAGGCAAATAGTCATCTGGATTTCGATAACGAAAAGCGAAGGATACCCATATTTCACGGCATTTTAACTTATCTTTTAACGCATGTAAGACACATATTTCATAATTAATGCGATTGATTTTTAGCTCCCCATGGTTATCTTCTTTAATGACTAAGTCATACCATTTCTTAGGGATAATTTCTGGGCCAAGTGGAATATCCTCTGAAGGAGAAAAGGTAATTTGTTTGGATGTATGATACTGTCGTAGTAAGTCAATCGCTTGAATGACTGGTTGATGCAGATGGTTATTGGATTTAAATTGAAGCGTTTGCAATATATTCGTCACAGCGGAACGATAGGAACTACTATACGAATTCCTGATACGCCAGTGTACTTTCTCTTGATAAATGGAGTTTTTATATTTTAATTCCTTGACAATATCCCCTACTATTTCTGGAGATGCTACGGAAAAGAGCGTGTCTTTGATAATCCCGTTGGGATTTTGGAGCGCACTCTCCAATAAATGAACCAATATTTTATTCTTGCCAAATACTTTCTTTACCTCTAGTATTAATTCCATTTTCACTTTCTTCTCCGCACGACCATCGATTTTATGGATGAGTGTAATGAGCAGCTCTACAAGGCTATCATGTAATTCCCTTATTTTTAGCCAGAAAAAAGCACTCAGTAATGTGTAGCGAATCATATCATTATGCCGACTCACTTCTGTCTTATCTTCGGATGTGGCTCGTAGTCTATATTTTTGCAAAACCTTAGCAGGAATATCCGTAAACAAATGATCTGGCAACTCTAAGTCGAGAAGTGTTTGCAGTTTATTTAATTCCATGACTAAGCCTTCCAGGGCCTAATGTTAACCTTCTGAATGTGATTTTTGTCGTATCTTCTGTATCATTTTCTTCGTGTTCTAATTCTCCCCAGTAGGCTAGTAAAGCATCCATCTTTTTCAAACTAGTAGCAGAGAGTCGCTGGTAGGTTGTTTGATAAAAATGGTGCTCTTTTTGCCGAATACGATTACGTATAAGCGTATCTACTTGCCATTCCGAAGGGATGATTATTTTTTCTATGCGGTACTTCCTATATAGCTGTTCTTTTAACACGTCTACATCTTGGTTGTACTCGTATATCTTATCATCTAGCCAATCTTGTAATGCTTTTCTGTCCGCTTCATTTTCTTCTCGAAAACCACAAAATTGTAAAATTTCTTGTCGTTGTCGATAGGCTGTTTTGGAATCCAGTTGGTACGTTATATAAGCGTCCAGTGACAGTTGCAACTGCTTCGCGATAAACGAAGGCATATCGGGTGGAACATCTTTCTTTTCTACTGGGAATTGATGCTCCAACTGAAAATATTTGAGCATCACAGCAAAACCAATCCGAGTAGCTCTGTATTTCGTTGTAACAAACGCCATTTCTCGATCGCTTAGTATAAAAGCTTCTATTTCTTCATCGATCGTCCATTCTTTTTTCATGATGTTTCCCCCATCCATTTTGTTAGATCAAAGATTTATTGCGTAAATTATATCAAATATAGGAAAGTATGCAAAGGATACTTCTAGATAGATAAAGATACTGCAAGCTAGTTGAAAAGGAACGATGTAGGCTTTTTTCGCACCAACGAAGAGAAATACTTGACGTTCCAATTGCAGATGTTTATATTTATAGATAGACGAATGTCTATCTATAAGGGGGGGTATTGTGACATATGAAGAAACTGCTCGCCTTTTTAAGGCGATGAGCGATCCTAAAAGAGTTCAAATTATTGATATTCTTTCCTGTGGGGAATTGTGTGCGTGCGATTTGCTAGAACATTTCGATTTCACGCAACCCACATTATCTCATCACATGAAAGTTTTAATGCAAGCAAGTATTGTACAAAGCCGAAAATCAGGAATCTGGCATTACTATTCCTTAAGCGACGCATCGATATTGAAAGTACAACAAGTTCTAGCTTCTTTTTTGGAAGAAAAAGAAGTGTGTATTTGTAATAACATACAAAAGAAAGCCTATAAGCAATGCTAGCCAATGACTTTGGTTGGTGAGAATCTCAACGATGACTTCATATAAATGAAACACACTAGCGAGTAGTATCTTTTTTCGCTAGAAGTAAGGGGGAATTATGCAAATCATACTCGCTATTTTCGTTTTTATAATCACACTCATATTTGTTATCTGGCAGCCTAGAAATCTATCGATTGGCTGGTCAGCGTGTGGCGGAGCTGTTATCGCATTACTGGTAGGTGTTGTCACACTCACAGATGTAGTGACTGTAACAGGTATTGTTTGGAATGCGACTTTAGCTTTTATCGCTATTATAATCATTTCACTTATCCTTGATGAGATTGGTTTTTTTGAATGGGCCGCGTTGCATATGGCAAGACTCGCTAAAGGGAATGGTATTTTAATGTTTGTACTTATTGCCATTTTAGGCGCTTTTGTAGCGGCATTCTTCGCGAATGACGGTGCTGCGCTAATTCTGACACCTATTGTGTTGGCCATGGTACGTGCCCTTAAGTTTGATGAAAAAAAGGTGTTTCCGTTTATTATAGCTAGCGGGTTTATTGCCGATACAACATCGCTACCACTAGTCGTCAGTAATCTTGTGAATATCGTTTCTGCCGATTTCTTTGGGATCACGTTTTCTCAATACGCGCTTACGATGTGGATACCGAATCTTTTTTCTTTCATGGCAAGTATCCTGGTATTGTATCTTTATTTCCGACGAGCGCTACCGAAAAGATACGATGCATCAGAACTTGCTACACCGGCTTCCGCAATCAAAGACGTGAAAATGTTCCATATTTCTTGGGGAATATTAGCTGTTCTGGTTACAGGCTATTTTTTAAGTAGTTTCTTGAATATCCCGGTTTCCTTTATCGCCTTATTTATAGCACTAACCTTCTTGTTACTTGCTAGAAATAGTCAAGCGGTCCATACTAAAACGGTTTTAAAAGGTGCTCCTTGGAGTATTGTATTTTTCTCCATTGGTATGTATGTGGTAGTGTATGGTTTACAGAATGTTGGTATTACAAAAGTTCTAGCAAGTGCTTTGGAGCATATCGGTAACTATGGCTTATTTGCAGGTACCATTGGCATGGGATTCATCGCAGCTATCCTGTCATCGATCATGAATAACATGCCTACGGTGATGATTAACGCCTTGGCTATCGATCATACTTCCTTTACCGGAACCATGAAAGAAGCCATGATTTACGCGAACGTAATAGGCTCTGATTTAGGCCCAAAGATAACTCCTATCGGTTCTTTGGCCACTCTTTTATGGCTGCATGTTTTAGCGCAAAAAAAGGTGAAGATAAGTTGGGGCATGTATTTTAAAATCGGGATTCTCATCACCCTTCCCGTCTTATTTATCACACTCGTAGGTTTGTATCTATCCCTACTGATTTGGAATTAATGGAGGCAAATGTTATGAAAATTATTATTATTGGTTCCGTCGCTGCCGGAACAAGTGTGGCAGCAAAAGCAAGAAGAAACACGGAAGAAGACGAGATTGTGGTATACGATCAGGATAGCGATATATCTTATTCTGTCTGTGGCATTCCTTATTATATCGGTGGCGAAGTCCCAACACTAGATACCCTTACACCAAGAAATGCAGCATGGTTTCAAAAACGCTATAACGTCGCGATTCATACGGAACATCGTGTCCTGAAAATCCATCCTGACCAACAAAAAATGGATATTTTAAATCTTAAGACAGGAGAAACAGTAGAAGATTACTACGATGAGTTGGTACTTGCTATGGGAGCAAAGCCGGTGATACCCGTTGTCTTTGAATCATTCAAAGATGCTAAGAATATTTTCCATGTTAGGAATATTCAAGACGCCAGTAAGATACATCACTATATCAAGGAGAAACAACCGAAAACAGCACTCATTGTCGGCGCTGGGTTTATCGGTCTAGAAATGGCCGAACAGTTACAGCAATGTGGTATCGATGTGACGATCATACAGCGTGGGAATCAAATAATGAAACATCTTGATAGGGATATGGCTTTTCGTGTGCAACACGTATTGCAGAAACAAGGTGTCAAAATCGCTTTAAATACAACGATAGAGAAGATTGAGTGCACAGATAAAGAAAAACGGTTGGTAACGATAGATAACCATGCATACGAACGAGAATCGGATATGATTATTCTAGCAGCTGGCGTGACACCAAATACGAGCTTATTACATGGAATGAATATAAAGCTTGGAAGCTCTCATGCTGTTTCCGTAGATGAAAAGATGCGAACCAATATCCCACATATATCAGCTGTTGGTGATATTGCAGAAAGTTACTCTTTAATCACTGGAAAGCCATTATATCGACCTTTAGGTTCGACAGCTAATAAAATGGGACGAATTGCTGGAGATACGTTAACTGGTGGGTCATTGCAACACCGGGGAATTCTTGGCACAGGGATTGTCCGAGTTTTTGATATGGTTGTTGCTTATACCGGGTTAGCCGAGCAAGAAGCACGAGACGCAGGTTTTGAAATAGAAGTGCTCTACAATATTAAGCCGGATAAAGCAGATTATCTTGGAGGGAAAGAACTAACGATTAAAGCGATTGCTGATCGAAATACGGGACGTGTTCTAGGTGCTCAAATAACAGGAACACATGGTGTTGACAAACGCATTGACGTGTTAGCAACAGCTATTACCTTTAAAGCGACAGCAGCAGATTTATTTCACTTAGATTTAGCGTATGCGCCACCATTTGCAACAACAAAAGACCCTGTACTATATACAGGGATGGCCTTGGATAATGCGATACATGATAATCCACTAATAACACCTGAAACGCTTATTCAGAAACAAAATGAAGGCGAGAAAATGCAGATTATCGATACACGATCCAAAAAGCAATTTGAAGCATCCTCTGTTAAAAATGCCATACACATTCCTTTGGCTAATCTCCGAGAACAGGCAATGTTACTTGATCCTACAGTACTTACAGTAACCTACTGCAATAAAGGTGTGACAGGCAATGCAGCCCAGAATATTCTAAAAAAAAAAGGATTCCAAACAGTCTATAATCTATCTGGAGGTAACAAGAACTATCAATTATACTTGAATATGATTAGCGACTAAATAGTAGTATAAGGTGAAAAATGTGCTATTGTACGGATGGCATGTTTTTCACCGTTTTTATTGTGTTATTAAAGAATCAATACCTAAAGGTAAATAATAACAGCGTTATGTCTGTTTAAGGTATACCCTAAATATACACACAGGATCCATTGCTTTATACAGATTATTCATGTAAAATTAGGGTGTCAAATAAAGTGGTTGGAAAATGGAGTGATTTTGGGTATGAAAGTTGCATATGCACGTGTAAGTTCCACGGATCAGAATTTAGATCGTCAGTTGGAAGAATTTAAGAATCATGGCGCGGAGAAAATTTTTGTGGAGAAAAAATCCGGTGCCGATTTTATTAACCGAGATGAATTTAGAAAAACATTGGATTTTGTTCGTGAAGGTGATTTTTTGATGGTGGAGGCCATCGATCGGTTAGGAAGAGATTACACAGAAATTATTCAAACGGTGAATGTGCTCAAAGAAAAGAATATTGGTTTGATGGTGACGAGTATGCCGTTGTTAAGTGAACCGATTGGAGATCCACTTCTAGATCGTTTCGTGAAAGATTTAATGCTTCAGTTGCTGGCGATGATTGCGGAACGGGAAAGAACGGAAAGTAAAAGAAGGCAAGCGCAGGGAATTGCGATAGCGAAGGAAAAAGGCATTTATAAAGGTCGGCCGATTTTATACGCTGCAGATGCAAAAGATCCACAAAAACAGGCAGTATACCATCAGATTGTGCGCATGTTAGAAGAAGGCTTGCCAATCAAACGCATTGCGGAGAAAAATCGAGTAACAAGACCGACGATCTATCGGATTAAAGAAGGCTTAGCCACAATGCCTACAGAAGACCAGTAGAAATAGCTTGCTTCGCATTAAAAATAAGGCCACTATCCGTTATTGAGGTTGTGGCCAATATTATATATAGAAAAAACTCGATTCATAAGATATTCCAGTCGTTATAGTCAGAATATTACGTAATATCCGATTTACTCGGAGATGCTGGTTCTTGCCTTACTTACTAGTCACCATAAAATAACTAGCATTCGTCTGGGTCTCTCTATCATTTCTTTTGAACTAGGTAATCGTGGGGTGACTAGAAGACAAATCTATTGACTTAGGAGTCTTTATATAGTTTAATATACCCTTAGGGGTATATTTTTATGTAGAAGAAAGGAGCTATTGTATGTTTTGTTTATTCAAAAAGATACCAACGATTTCAATACAAGAATTGCAGGGAAAACTAGATAAGAACACTATTTTATTAGATGTTAGAAGCCCATTGGAATACAAACGGGGACATATAAAAAATGCGAAGAACGTCCCCCTGAATAGGATATCCCATTATGAACAGAAAAAAGAGACTACCATTTTTGTCATTTGCCAATCAGGTGTACGAAGCAAGCAGGCCTTTCGTAAGCTAACCAAAAAGGGCTACACCGTTATAAATGTTGGTGGTGGTATGAATCATTGGCACGGACCTATTAAAGGAGGAAACTGATTATGTCAAAAATTATTATTGTGGGTGGTGTTGCTGGAGGGATGTCCGCGGCAACCCGTCTGCGTCGTTTGATGGAAGATGCTGAAATCATTGTGTTAGAAAAAGGGCCTTTTGTATCTTTCGCCAATTGCGGACTACCATATTATGTTTCAGGGGAGATTAGCCAGCGAGACGATTTACTTGTTCAAACACCTGAAATGTTAAAAGCTAGGTTTGGATTGGATGTACGTCCTTTTCATGAGGTAATTGCGATTCACTCAGAGAATAAGACGATAACTATTAGGCATGAAGATGAAGATTTTATAGAACAGTATGATCAATTAATTTTATCACCAGGAGCAAAACCTTTTGTACCAAACATAGAGGGATTAGAACATGCAAGAAATGTTTTTACACTAAGAAATGTGCCTGATTTAGATCAGATTATGGGACACCTAGGCGAAAAAAATTCAAAACAAGCTACTGTCATTGGTGCTGGGTTTATTGGTCTAGAAATGGCCGAGAATTTACGTAAAAAAGGGATACATGTAACGATTATTGAAAAAGCACCACATGTATTGCCCACTTTAGATGAAGAAATGGCGGCGTATGTTAGAAATGAATTAATCCGGAATGGTGTAAAAGTCATTACTTCTCAATCCGCCGTAGCTTTTAAAAATGAGGGACAGGATATCATATTAGAAGATGCTTCTATCTTAAAATCAGATATCACCATTCTATCGGTTGGCGTACAACCGGAAAATACACTTGCTCAACAAGCTGGAATTGAATTAGGTTACCGTGGTGGTATTTCAGTAGATACCCATTATCGAACTAACTTACCAGATATATATGCTGTAGGCGATGCCATTGTAGTCAAACAGCAAATTACTGGTGAAGATGCGTTCATCTCACTAGCATCACCAGCAAATCGTCAAGGTAGACAAGTTGCAGATGTTATTGCTGGCCTGGAGCGTCATAATAAGGGCAGTATTGGAACAGCTATCGTACGCGTTTTTGGTATTAGTGCAGCTTCTACTGGGCTGAGTGAACGTGCTGCGAGACAAGCTGGTTTAGATGTCAGTATTGTGCACACTTCTGGCAAGGATCACGCAAACTACTACCCTGGTGCTACTGACATCACACTAAAACTAGTTTTCAATGCCAAAAACGGGGCTATTTACGGTGCTCAAGGTGTTGGTGCCAAAGGAGTGGACAAGCGCATCGATATTTTGGCTACCGCTATAAAAGCAGGTTTAACTATTTTTGATTTACCAGAGTTAGAATTTACGTATGCACCGCCATTTGGTGCTGCCAAAGATCCTGTAAATATGATTGGCTATGCAGCTATGAATTTAGCTGAGGGATTAAGCCATAATATTCAATGGTATGAACTAGAACAAGCAATAGCATCAGGTAAAACCATACTCGATGTTCGGAATAATAGCGAGTTAGTGAATCATGGCACATTTAAAAATGCGATTCATATTCCGTTAGATGATTTGCGCCATCGCATCGATAAATTAGATATTCAAAAGGAATATATTATAACGTGCCATAGTGGCTTACGAAGCTACATTGGCGAGCGTTTATTAAAGCAAAACGGCTTTAGTATTCAAAACCTAGATGGGGCATTTGCCTTATATAATACTGTAAAACCGGAGGGGATTCTACATGTATAAGTCGATTTTTATGGCTGCCTTTTATCAACGTGAAAAAAACAATCATTTGTCTATCCTAGATGTCCGAGAAGTGGATGAATTTCAAAGCGGCCATATCCCTAGTGCGCAAAATTTACCACTGAGTAGGCTGCCAGATATCTTTGAGATACTAGATAAGGCGGAAGCCTATTATGTGATTTGCCATTCGGGTGGACGTTCCGCAACAGCATGTACTTTTCTTAGTCATCAAGGATTCAATGTCACGAATGTAATGGGTGGTATGTCCTCTTGGAAGGGGGATTTAATATAATGTCTACGTGTGACAAGCAGGTTTGTAATCGTTTAAAAAGAGCAGAGGGGCAACTTCGTGGTGTTCAGAAAATGATAGAAGAAGGTAAAGAATGTCAAGAGGTTATCATGCAATTAAGCGCTGTGCGAGCAAGTGTAGATCGTATTATGGGCACAATTGTTGCTGAAAACTTGAAAAATTGTTTTGAAAATCCGGAGGAAAGTATAGAAAACCAAACAAAAAAATTGGAACAGGCTATACAATTAATTGTCAAGAGATAGGATCAATAAAGGGGTGCACATTAATCTAGGTTGATGATATAGCGCCCTTTTGGGTAAATAATAATACATTAATTTTTTACTTGCTCATCCGTGTATCAGGATTACGAGGAATAAAGATTGAGTGCTTCTTTTCTGGATTTATTTGATTGGCCCATAGTTTTACTGGCGAGATATAAAACAAATAACTTATGGTGGTATCGAGCACGCAATGGAAACCTTTATAGATGACGAATAATTGCTTCGTAATTTGAATCAGATCTTACCGATATAAAACAAGGCTATGCGCTTGGAATCCTTGTATGCAATTTCGCAATGTCCGAATTACTTGGAGAATTTTGATTGTATTTATATAAATTTATGTCACTTATTTATCAATTGATAAACGGATATATTATAAAAATTTATCAATAGTTCGAATCAGCGTACTAAAAATCAAAAAATTGGGGTATTTATTAAGTAACTAGACTAAATAAGGCCTTGTGCAACTTAAGGAGCTACAATTAGTCACCTTTCACTATCATTAATGGAATGGCAACCCTTTTTTGAACAAAAATTATAAGGTCTTGTCTAGCTAAATCTATAGTTCATAATTTAGCCTGTTATGCTAGTATTCTTAACGGATTTCGCGATGCGAAAACAGCCCTTCCTTATCAGCGGAAGCGAAAGAAGAAGGGGTCATTGGAGGCAAGAGAATTAGCGCTCTGTCTCGCGAAGCAGCCAGAGTGGACACATCAGGAAATAGCAGCGCATTTGCAGGTGTCCCGAGAGACGGTCATGAAATATATTAAACAGTATCATCTTCTGTACCTGCCGAAAAATAAAAAAGAAAAAAAGAAAATCGATCGAGACGCTTTGCATGCCTTTGTGGTGGCGCATCCAGAGTTATCGGTTTTAAAAGTGGCCAAGCATTTCGGCGTATCAGAAGCTACCATGAAAAAGAGGATGGAAAAATACCATATTCCTTACCGAACACCGAGAAATAATGGGTATCATTAGGGCTGTATTTTCTCGTAGGAGGGGATGTTTTTCCTTGTGTTTCGCTACCAATTAGTATAAAATTCAGAGTGTGGTACCAGTGAATGGGTATCGCTTCCTTTGAAGTAACTGTTTATACCAATGGACGGTTATTTCTTTTGTGTGGATTTGTAGCGCCGTTGGTTAGAGCAGACAGCTCATAACCGTCCGGTCGCAGGTTCGAGTCCTGCCAGATCCATTGTGACCACTAGTGTGTACAAGAAGCTCAATCGTAGAGAAATTCAAATCATTATAGTCAGAATATTGCAGAATGTCTGATTTGCTCGAAGCTGCTGGTTCTAACCCTATCTACCGTACAAAAATGTCAAATTCCGGCCGCTACCCCTACAAAAAATAGATGTTTCTTAGAAAAATAAAAACAGCCTAATAAACCATCGTTTTTGAGACACTTTCCTTATGTTACAAACAGATGACATGTGGGGAAATTTTGGCTAAAATTTTCATTGACCCCTAGTAATCAAATACATGGAACGTGTATCTCCAACTTCTATCCAACATGGAATAGGTGTAAATCACTTGTAGGAAAGGGATTTGTATTCCTTATCGATACAAATTCCCTTCTCGCGCTCGGTACCCCATATATTGAAGAAACTCGTTTTATAACATATTTGAACCGTTATCGTCGGAATATTGCGTAATGTCCGATTTGCTCAGAGATGCTGGTTCTACCCCTAATAGACAATAAACAAGACCTTTTCAACAAAAAAACACGTCGATTTCAGACGTGTCTATATATCTTAAGTTCTAGACATACTCTAAAAAAGAAAAAACGACAACTCCGGTAAGTGAGTCATCGCCTCTCGAGAAATAACAGCCAGTGAAAGCTATTAATATCCATAATAATACAGCTAGGGTGTTTTTGCAACCATAGGAAATGAATCTGGTAGGACTCGAACCTACGACCGGACGGTTATGAGCCGTCTGCTCTAACCAACTGAGCTACAGATCCACACAAAAGAAGCAACCGCCCATTGGTATAAACGGTTACTTCAAAGGAAGCGATACCCATTCACTGGTACCACAATCTGAATTTTATACTAAACGGCAGCGAAACACAAGGAAAAACATCCCCTTCCACAAGAAAAAACGGCCCTAATGCTCCCCTTTTTTTCTCGGTGTTCGGTAAGGAATATGGTATTTTTCCATCCTCTTTTTCATGGTAGCTTCTGATACGCCAAAATGCTTGGCCACTTTTAAAATAGATAAATCTGGATGCGCCACCACAAAGGCATGTAAAGCGTCTCGATCGATTTTCTTTTTTTCTTTTTTATTTTTCGGCATGTACAGAAGATGATACTGTTTAATATATTTCATGACCGTCTCTCGGGACACCTGCAAATGCGCTGCTATTTCCTGATGTGTCCATTCTGGGTGCTTTGCGAGACATAGCGCTAATTCTCTTGCCTCCAAAGCCCCCTTCTTCTTTCGCTTGCGATGATAAGGTAGGGCATGTTTTCGGATCAATCTCCCAACATACGACACCGATAGATGAAAATCATCCGCTATTTCTTGTTGCGTCTTATGTGGATACTTTTCCATATACGCGCTCATTTGTTGGATAACCCGCTCATCTACTTTACGCATGTCATCAATTGCAATATCGTAGGTAGCTATCAGTCTAAGAAATGTCTGTTTAGCGATGGGTTTCTCACTAGCATTTTCCATAATCCGAGACACCGTCGCATCTGGATTTTTCTTCACATAGACCTGAACAGCTTCCGCCAGCTTCTCCTCTTTCTGTTTTCTAAAAGCAAGACGCTCGTGATAAAGCATCTCATTTGTTTTGATGATAGTATCCATGCGATATCTTGTCATCTTAAATTTATTCGCTAGTTCCATCACCGATTTTTCAGGATGAGCACGGATATACGCTTCCATCCCAGCTGCTGTATCTGTATCATTTGTCATCCCGTTACTCCTTTATCACTTACTATAAGTACTCGATACTCATGAATCATCCATGTTGAATGCTTCTAAATACAATGTTAGTTCACTAGACTTCTTCTGTCAAAAAGTACATCACCAATATGACATATGTCAAAATCCATTTTCGGATATTTTGAGACGTGATTTCCATTCTTTTCTGACAGTGTCAAAAAGTATGCTTTTTGACACATTCCAGATACACAAAGAAAGGACATCACTTTTCAGCGTGCCCTTTCTTTATTATTTTTTAGCATAGTTAATTAAAAACAAGATTACTCCAATTGCTATGCCAAGAAACGCTAGTAACACAACAATATTAATTAATAACAACATGTATCAGGTTTACACTCCTAGTCGTCTGTCTTTAAGAACTCCTCAATCATTTCCTTATACATGACTAAATCTAAATCATCCTCTTTCTGTAATAAGGAAAGAATTAAATGGATAAATTTTTGATCTATAATGCCTTCATTTTCAATTTCCATTCTTGCTGCACTAGCAATTTCCACTTTTTGATGCTCGGATCCTTCTGTGTAGACTCTTTCCATTGCAGTAAAGAATAGCTCATCGTCTTTAGGCATAGAGTAATCACATATCCACTGATATACACCTTTTGAAACTTTTGTAATGTCTATTGAGAGCGCTAATTCTCTGATTTCTTCACTAGATGGTATATGAATATTATCTTGCTCATCTTCATCAACATCTAAAATATACATTGCGTCTATAAACTCGTCAAAATTATGACTAATGAGCTCTGTTTGACTTGTTTCTGTATCAATAAAGATAACGTTAGGATCCGTGCTTGTCCCTTCATAATCCAAAGCTACAAAACTATGCCCATTACCTGCAATAATAATAATATTCTCTTTCGTAATTCCCCATTCATTTTTGTAGTCCTCCGTTTCCATAATGCCTTCATCTGGATGAATACCGTAAAGGGAGTCTAGTAGAATGTAACCTTCTCCATCATCATTAGCAAACCCTACATGTACAGCATCCGTTTTCAGATACCCACCATTTTGTTTCTTGAGTATTTTTATATAGTTTTTGGGTAACTTTACACCGAATGTCGCTTCCGCCAGTTCCACATCTTTACTAGTTAACTTTGGTGGCTTGTCGCTTTCTTTTTCCCATATACTCATTTTTTTCAACCACTTTCTGTATTAAGATCCCCAAATTGACTTACCGCCAGTATGGCCTGTTTTTTCATGCAACTTGCTATCAACTAATTGCATTTTACCTCTATCTTGATGATGGTGCCAAGTCATGCCTCTTGGATTTTTCCCATTTTGAATATCTGAAAGTTGATCCTTGGTAAATCTACTCTTCGGTATTTTCCCATTGTTGATGTTTTTCTTGAGATAAGCATTTGCCTCTTTAAACTGTTTTGTATTTGACGCTTTCAATAGTGAATTAGGCAGTGTCATCTCAGCTTTAGCATTAAATATGGGAAAACCTTTTTTATCAAATTTAACACCTGTTTTTGGATGTGATTTTCCTGCTAGGTTACCATTTCGAATGGTGATATTTTTTTTGGTACCATTTTTTAATGTTTGCTTCACCATTAATTTCGAACCTACGCGTATTACGACAGCAAGAACAGGTATAATAAATTGCACGAACCTAGGCTCCATTATCTCTGAATCAATTTCTGGTAATACACTGGCATCGTATGATTCGTCTTGCATCACTTCTATTTCTTCCGTTGTCGTTGAAAGAATGTTATCAAGCTCTTCTTCTGTATATGTCAAATCGTCCTTCGAAAAATCGGCAGGTACATACTCTTCAAACTCGTCAATAGAAACAGTAGGCACT
Source organism: Listeria rocourtiae subsp. hofi (assembly GCF_963575615.1). Lineage (NCBI taxonomy): Bacteria > Bacillati > Bacillota > Bacilli > Caryophanales > Listeriaceae > Paenilisteria > Paenilisteria rocourtiae. The sequence goes on from NZ_CAUYTL010000043.1 coordinate 23,410, forward strand.
TGTGAGATAGCAATGGTCTGATTCTTTTCATTATATGCTGTTACTCGGAACCAAAATTTATCTGCCGTAGCATAAGCTTGTTTATCAGATTTTCTACACCATCTTGTCTACCAACTTCACCAGAAAGAATGCTATGCGCTTCATCATAACTTTCGGCTTCCAGCCTATCCTTTTGATAATAGCCCGATTTCTCGGTTTTCTGCAGTGAATGCATCCTCTCCACCTC
>NZ_CAUYTL010000044.1:0-19711 GCF_963575615.1 Listeria rocourtiae subsp. hofi
TACGTATCCAAAATCTAAATGCAGATTTTGGATACGTATTTTTCTAGGTCAGAGAACCTTTTGTCTCAGACTCTTTTATTTTACCGCCGATTCCATACTCATTCCTGGTACCATACGGACGCGTGGTAAAGTATACATACCTTTATTTTTATTCGCTTTTCCAGATTCCGTCGTGAATCCCATCGTGTACCCAGATGCCTCAGCAGCACGTACGGTGTCCTCATTATACCGACCAACAGGATAACAAATACTGTTCACCTTTTTATCAGTCAAACGCTCCAAAGTGGCTTTTGAATCCTTCAACTCTCGCAGTTGTTCATCATAAGACAATGTATTTAACTCAAAATGATGCACCGTATGGCTATCCATTTCAATGCCATAGTCACTCATTTCTTTTAGGGCTACCTCGTCAAAATGATTATTTTTCGCGATTTTATCTGTAATCACAAAAATATTTGCTTTTAACCCATATTTTTTTAAAATTGGGTAAGCATTTGTATAATTATCCTGATACCCGTCATCAAATGTTATCACGACTGGTTTATCGGGAACACCTTGCCCCGTTTTAAGCATGTCTATAAGCGAAGCAAGCGTCAACGTATGATAACCATTGTCAACAAGCCATTTCATCTGTGCTTCAAACTCATTCGGTGGTGTTATCAGATTATTTTTCACATTCGAATTAATAGAGTGATACATTAAAACCGGAATTTGCAACGTCTCTGGATTTATATCTCTCCCAATCTGGGCGGGCTTTTTCTCCTCTTTCACTACAGGAGTCGGCTTTTTTTGTGGCTCTTGTGTTTGTTCCGAAGTTTTCACTTCATTTTGGCCACATCCTGCAATAACTAGACAACATAAAATCACGCAAATTATGCGTACATAATGCTTCATTTGAAAACTCCTTCTGCCATTTTTATCTGAAAATAAATAAAATCCGCTCATTAATAATTTGCTTTACTGTAGCACGAGCAGCCGTATAATCGTGTTCTTCAATGCAATGACCACACCCCACATAGTTATCAAGTGTTCGATCAAAAAGTTTAGTCGCCGATTGAAAAACATCTGGCTCGGCAAACTCCAACAAATCATCATACAGTTTGTTGACAACCTGCAAGTAATATTCATTCTTGGCGTAGCTCAGAAACTCATTCAAAAACCAAAGCTGATATTCCATACATTGACGCTCCGTCGCTTCTTCTAAGTGAAAAAATTCAGCCGCTTTGTCTGAGATACGGCGATTTGAAAAAGGAAGTGATTTAGCTTCAATTTTATCAATAGTCGCTATCAAAAACAGCTCCATAATATCAAGCATTTCAATATATCGCTCTTTCGTGATGGCACAGTTTTTGACGATAACCCCTTTATAATCCTCAAATTCCAAATACCCGTCTACTGTCAAAATCGCAAAAGCTTTACGAACTGGGGTCCTGCTTAGTTCCAGCTCCCTTGAAACCTCTGCTTCAATCAGGCGCTGTCCAACCTGATATTCCCCGCGCTGAATCTTCTCTTTGATCATTCGATGCGCCTTACTTTCCAAGGTCTCATTTCCAAGTTTATTCATCACTTGACTCCCTTTTACTCGATTTAAAATATCGCTTTTCCATTAATAATTTCTTTTAAAATATCATTATTCGAAATGACTAACTCCATTTCACGATATGGCTGATATTCCGTGTTCTGCTCCATAATATAGCTTGCACTAAGCTCCTTTATATCACGAATCAAATTCCTTGTAGCCTGCTTTTTGGAATCAAAAAAATGTAAAATAATATAGCTAGCAATACGCAATGTTACTGCTAGAAAAATAACAAATAAAACCAGAATACTAGCGAGAAAAACGCGATGATTTTCTGGACTGGCCTCTAAAATAAACACCGCACCAAGCGACGCCAAAATCAGAATAACAAGCAAAGCCGCCATATTTTTAATTGTAAAATACTTCGTCAAAAGTGTTCTATCCTCTTCCAACATTTTTTGCAAAGTTTCCAGCTCCGTAGATGAGGCAAAGCCGCTCTGAGCCAAATAATTTCGAAGCAAACAAAGCTTTAACGCTTGTAATTTCTTAAAGTCGCGAATGCGATACCTAATCCACAACACCTTCCGCGCCTTTCTAACAATCAGTATGTAATAAAAAAACAAAAAAAGTACTACGTAACCGATAATACCAAGCCAAAGTCCATTGACGCCAAATGCCAAAGAAAAAGCTATCGGCAGAGCAATCAAGAGCACCATCAACAAACCAAAAACCCAAATTCGCTGCGTCATAAAACCATATATTAAGTTATAATTACTAAGTTTCGTCCGATAAAAACGAATCAGTTTTTCACCCGCCATAAACCAACACTCATTCCTTCTCATTCTTTCATCCTAGTTTATCACGTAATCACAAATAATAAAAGTCCTGAATAAGAGCATATTTGCTACAATCTATCCTTGTCTTTTAAACTTTGGCCACAAAAAATTTAGCGAAGCACAAATGCTCAATTCTTAAGTAAAAGCGTGTACCGAATCGGAATATACGACTTCGGAATCGAGCTTTTAACGATGAAAGTGAGCGTTTGTCGCTTCGCTAAAAGATTTAGCTATCCTGTTCAGTTGATAGCACTGCTAACGTTTTCGAATCCAATTTTACTTCGAATTCTTGATTTCCATTCATAATTTGCACACTGAAATACGTTTGATTCAGTTCGCGATCAATCGACCACTCTTTTACTGTACCCGCTTGCTGTTTAATCGCTGCTGTCATGGCTTCTTGTGGTGTTTTAATCCCTGTTAAATCAAGCTTTTCATTCGTCCGCGCTTTACCATTTCCATCCTCAGCATCTAATTTCTCGCTGTTATCTTGTAAAACTGCTTTTGTATCCGCATCAAACTTCATCTCAAATTCATTGATATTATCCACGCCATCAATAGTATACACAAATTTTCCAAGCTCTTGTGATAACTCAATCGACGTCACATCTGCCTCCGGATGCTTGTTCTTGAAAAGTTCTACCGCCTCCGTGTAGCTCATCGAAAATTTCTTATTGTTCAGATCGATAGTTGCTGTATCAGAATTCGAGTTACTATTCGTGCCTGAGTCCGCCGTTTGTTGTGTATTATTCGAGTTATTATTATCTTTTGCATCCTCATCCCCACAAGCCGCGAGCGTTCCTACCATTACCGTTGTCATTGCTATCACACTAATTTTTTTCCACATAATATTTCCCCTGCCTTCTTTGTTTTATAGATATAGTCTAACATATCACTACTACGCAATACATCATACCTAAGACTTAGATTCCAAATACTATGGAAAAATAATCGTTTTAAGTTCCTCTTTCGTCACTCTCCCAAAGTAAAACGGTATATCTATTTTCTCTAAAAAAGCAACTAACGCTTCTCTCGTATAAGCAAGCCCAATTAATTTATTTTCAATTTCCTTAACATCTCCTGACGCAAAAAAATCCCCGAATATTTGCGCCGTCGCAATATGTCCTTTTTCCACCTGAAAACGCATTTCTACGAGTCCGCCCGGAAATTTTTGCTCGTTTTTAACGTTGAATTTAGGTGATTTCCCATAATTCCAATCCCAATTTTGATAGCGTTCCTTTTGAATTTTGCGAATTTGTAGCCAATCCTCATCCGAAAAAATATATGTTGGTATTTCAGTTGTTTGAAAAATAGATTGGAGTAGCACTTGCTGAAATGCATGAATATCCATATCTTCCCGTAAATGTTCACGAATATTCGTAACGCGTGATTTTACTGATTTCACACCTTTTGCCTGCAGTTTCAATGGATTCACACGCAACGCTTTCTCTACATTGGTAAGATTAACATCAAATAGCAGCGTCCCGTGACTATATAGCCTGCCCCCCGTCGCGAATTGCGCATTCCCAGAAATTTTTCGTCCTTCCACTTCAATATCATTTCGGCCACTTAGCCTCGCCTCAATACCAAGCGTAATTAACGCATCAATCACCGGCTTTGTAAAACGTTCGAAATTATTAAAACTGACCCCATCATCTTTTGTGATAATGCTAAAACTGATGTTGCCTTCGTCATTGTAAACCGCGCCACCTCCCGAAAGCCTGCGCAAAACTGGAATCTCATTTTCTTCGATATACTCATTATTAATTTCGCCTAACGTATTCTGATTCTTCCCCACAATTACCGTCGGATGCATCCTATAAAACATCACATACGTCTCATTCGCGTCCAAATGACGCAATGCAAATTCCTCCACTGCAAAATTCTCCGTTTGATCTAAGCAATTTTTTGTATCAATATAAATCACAAATCTCTCTCCATTCACACAAAAGGGCTTGAAACACCGCTTTTCCATCGCTGTCTCAAGCCCTTTCTCATTATTTATGTCGCAATATGATGATTGGCAAATCTGGTTCATTGAAAACACGCGGGACAACGGTTGCATTTCCAACGCCACGGCTAACTATCATTGTTCTACCGTTTCCTTCTTTTAATCCCGCCGTCAACTTCGGCATTAAGCCTTGATGCGGTGCGTATAACCCTTCTGTAAAAGGCAAACGTACTTGTCCGCCATGTGCATGACCACAACAAACCAAATCGATTGGCGCTTGCTGATATAATGGCCACTTTTCAGGTCGATGCGATAGCAAAAAGATAAACTGCGAATCTGGAATGCCATTTGTAGCTACTTCGAGTTCCTCTTGAACAATCGCCTCTTCACGCGCAATCTCTTCTGCAAACGTCAACTGATGTGGCTTCTGAATTAACATACTCGGATCATCAATACCAGCTAACGCAAACGATTTGCCGTCACGCTCGATATACACATGCTGGTTTTTCAAATAAGTAACACCAGCTTTTTCTAACTCTGGTAACAGATCTTCTAAATTCGCGCTCCGTGCCTCGTGATTACCCGTTACATAATAAATGGGATAGCGCCGTGCAAGCTTACGCATCAATGTTATTGCAGTATTGATTCCTTCATCACCATCTAGTAGATCACCTGTCACCACAATGATATCAGGCTCAATCGCCCATATTTTCTTAATTAACCGATGATTATAGCGTCCGAATGTGCTGCCATGTATATCGGAAAGTTGTAAAATCCGAAATCCATCTAATTCTGGGGCAATTTTAGTTGAAGCAATGTTGTAATCCGTTGTTCTAAGCTGTTTTGTTGACCAATACGCATAGCCCGTAAAAGCAAGCGCAGCAAACCCTGTAACCTTCAAAAAATTATTTTTCATAAGTTTTTATTCCTTCATATCTTTTTCCCCATTATAACAAATAAATCACATCTTAACCTTCTTTTTGAATATCATCTGTAATAAATTCTGCAAATTTCATTCGATCTGATTCTTGCGCATTCACCTGTAGAACCGTTCCCTCGTTCTCGTAAGCCGTTTCCAGAACATCTGCGTGCTCATTTAAATAAGAAACTATATCACCACGATTAAATGGAATCACGAAAGTCACTTTTTTATAATCATTAAATACCTGTTCCTTAATCATTTCAATAAGCAACTCAAGTCCTGCATCCTCTTTTGCAGACAAATAAATACTATCACCCTCGCGCCTTGGGAATACAACATTCGTCGCCAAATCTGCTTTATTATATACAAAAATCAGCGGTCGATCCGTAATATCTAGCTCTGCCAGCGTCTCTTCTGTCGTTTTTATCATCGCTTCAAAATGCTCATGCGAGACATCGACAACATGAATCAATAAATCTGCCTCTGCAGCCTCCTCAAGCGTTGAGCGAAATGCCTTCACTAAATTGTGCGGCAACTTGCTAACAAAACCGACTGTATCCGTGAGCAAAAACTGTTTTTTATCCGGCAATACAATTTCGCGAACACTTGTCTCAAGCGTTGCAAACAGCATATCCTTCTCAAAAACTTGTTTATTTGCCGTTTGACTATGTGCTGTGACCATCGCATTCATAATTGTCGACTTCCCGGCATTCGTATAACCAACTAGCGAAACGACTGGAATCTCATTTTTTTGCCGTTGACGACGTTGCACTTGGCGTTCTGCTACAAGCCCATCTAATTCCTTATTCAGCTGGCTAATCTGACTCTTAATACGGCGCCGATCCATCTCAAGCTTCGTTTCCCCAGCCCCACGATTTTTCAGTCCACCTTTTCCGCTTTGCTGGTCCATACCCTCACCTTGACCAACAATGCGTGGCAATTCATATTTCAAGCGCGCTACTTGGACTTGTGACTGTGCCTCTCTCGTTTTCGCCCGTTCCGCAAAGATATCCAATATTAAACGCGTCCGATCCATCACTTCGATTTCCAACAATTCCTCCAAGTTACGAATTTGAGAAGGCGCCAACTCATCATTAAAAATCACAAGGTCCGCATCCTCGTATTCCGCCAAACCTTTAATTTCGTCCACTTTCCCTTTTCCTACATAAGTTGCTTTATTTTTACGATCCAATTTTTGTGTAATTTCACCTACTGGCTTTATTCCATTGGCTTCTGCTAGATTGCCTAATTCCGCCATTGAATATTCAAAATCTGCTTGCTGCATCGTAATTCCGACTAATATTGCTGTTCTTATCATCTTTCATTCCTCCAGTGTACGTTTATTTATACATGTGCGAGGGGATGAGCAGTCATTGCCAAAAAAATCGTAGGCACGACAAAAAGAAGCAGACAATTCATCTGCTTCCCCGCTAATATCGACACGTATCCTAAAGAAAACATTGGGTACGCGAAAATATTTAGTTTTAGTATCCTACTAAATGGGTTCCTTCATGAAAGGCAGACCAATCCCTTCCGAGTTTAGAGCGTACTTCATAGAAATCGGCGACAATCGTTCGCATTCTGCGCGTTTCGTAGCCTTCCGGTTCTCACATACACAAGTATGTTCCGCTTCCGGTTCCTACAAAACACACAGAATACAAACGTTTTCACTCGATTCGTGTCTAATCAAATGTAATTTCTATATAAAGAAAAAATCATCCAATTCGGCTCGACTTTTAGCTTGCCCTGAACTCAATCTCGCACTATTTAGTTACGTTTAGCGAATTTGGAATTCTAAGTCTAACATACCACATCAGGATAACCCTCCGATCATTTTAATTAGTCACATTGTAACATGGTAAAAATCGGTTGGCAAGTCATTATATTAATTTCGACATCCAATATGTATCATAATACTTTGCACCAATCATGAAAGAATCGCGATGTGTCCCCTCAATTTCATACCCAAGATTCTGATATAAACGCAAAGCAGGTTGGTTTTCACACAAAACGCCTAACTCAATCCGTCGTACTACTCCGCGCGATTTCGCCCATGCCTCCATATGCGCAAATAAACGCGTCGCTACACCTTTACCCCAGTGCGATTTCACAACACCGACCGCAATGTAAATGCTATGCTGCATCCGATTCGGCGGGTTTCCATCCGCAATTAAAAAGCCAACCAGCGCATCCGTCTCCATATCTTCAGCCACGAAAATCATCGAATATGGCAAATCCGCAAAAAACTCAATCCGCTTTCGTGCGTCCTTCACTGAAATTTCCCGCTCCCCAGCACCATATAACATATAATCCGTCTCACCATCTATTTGCAACTGCATCTTCGCAAATCTTTTCGCATCATACTCACAAGCTTCACGAATCTGAATCATCCTACCCGCCCCCTTTTCACCTATTCTCGTTCCATTATACCAGAAAAAAAACGCGGCGCCTAAATTTGCGCGCCACGTTACTCATTTTGGTCGTTCAATAATAAAACTCTCACCTAATTTAGCATAATTATTTCCTGCTAAACGCGCCACTGGCTTCAGTTCATCTGTTAAAACATACTGCTTCTCTTCATCAAAAACCGTCTCATCAGCATGGTACAGCAATACACGAGCTAATATCAAATCGGTCACAATATCACCCGTATCATTCGAAATTGGCACATGCTGAAACAATTTGGCCTCCATCCGGATTTTGGCTTCCTTAATTGCTGGTACTGACACTTTTTCACTCGAAATCGTTGTCAAATTCGTCGCATCAAGCTCATTTTCTTCTGGTGCCAATCTCGCTGCTGTCTTGTTCATCTCTGCTGTCAAGTCCTCATCCACAAGCTGAATCACCATTTCGCCAGTTGCAACGATATTTCGCGCCGTATCCTTCATCAACCCATTTTCCCGCTGAATCGCCAGCGAAACAATCGGCGGATTACTCGAAACCACATTGAAAAAACTAAACGGTGCCGCATTCAACACACCATTTTTCGTTAGCGTTGTCACAAAAGCAATCGGTCGCGGAATAATTGCTCCACTCAAAAATTTATAGTTATCCTGTGGTGACATCACATTCGCATCCAGCCTAATCATGTTGCGCCACATACCAATCACGCGCTGCTTCCACTTCTGCCAGCGTCAAATTATGCCCATTCTCTGTCCAAAGCGCTCCAACATCCGCACCACGCGCATGGAGTCCATCAATCAAAGCTTGCGAACCTGTAGCACTCACCAACGGATCATTCACGCCCGCAGTCACAAAAACCACCGTCTGGTTCAATGCAAAGTCCGGCATCTCCTCGCCCGAAGGCATCGCATGAAACAAAATCGCTTTTTGGAAGCTTGCATCATTCGTCAAAATCGCATTTGCCGCGATATTCGCACCGTTTGAATAACCAACCGCAACAACACGTGTTGCATCAAATTCGTATTTTTGAGCCAATTCTTTCACTTCGGCGATCAAACTCCCTGTTTTCTCCTTCAAACTCGCCAAGTCAAACGATCCATCTGCGTATCGCGCGAAAAACCGGTTCGCTCCATTCTCCGAAACATCACCACGAAAAGATAATATACTTGCATCTGGCGCAATAATCTCAGCTAATTGCAACAACGACTGCTCATCGCCACCTGTCCCGTGAAGCAACACAAGCGGCATTAAGTCGCTATTCTTTCCTTGTATAAAAATATGTTCCATACTACACTCAGCTCCTTTTTGTATTTAGTGGACGAACTTCTGCCTCAATAGACGCACGTTTTGACTCTAAAAATGGTGGCAGTGACAACTTCTCACCCATTGTCTCATATGGCTCATCCTGCGCAAAACCAGGTCCATCCGTCGCAAACTCAAATAAAATTTGCTGTGAAACTGGCATATACAGCGATTCAAAATAGAAACGATCCACATAACCTGAATTCGGCGCCTGAAACTCATTCGCACGCGCAATCCATTTTTCCAATTCTGCATGATCCTCGACTCGAAACGCGACATGGTGCACATTCCCGTAGCCTTGCATTGCAGGTAAAATATCGTTGCGCTCTTCCACAATCACTTGCGCTCCGTTACCGCCTTCACCAACCTCATACAAATGTTCGGCCCCGCTTGTAGCCACTTCTCTAAAGCCGAGTATGACTGTCAATACCAAGCCGATATTTTCCTTATTCTGTACCGTCAAATACACTGGACCCAAACCATAAATCGCAAATTTAGCAGGAACCGGTCCATTTTTCCATGGAATCCCCGGTGCGACGCCTTCATTATTTTCATCCGAAATCAGCTGTAGCGACTGCTCATCAAAATCACGGAATGGCAATACTTTCTTTCCAAAACTCTCACTAATCGCATCATGATCCACTCCAAGCGCATCAAAACGCTCTACCCAGTAATCCAAAGCCGCATCACTCGGCACACGAAATGATGTTTTCGAAATGCTGTCCGTTCCCTTGCGCCCTTTTGGCAAATTCGGAAAATCGAAAAACGTCATATCCGTCCCCGCCGAACCAGCATCATCCGCAAAAAATAAATGGTACGTCTGAATATCATCCTGATTCACCGTTTTCTTCACAAGACGCATCCCAAGCGTTTCCGTATAAAACGCATAATTCTTCTCCGCACTACTTGTCATCGCTGTTACGTGGTGGATTCCTTTTAATTCTTTCATTTGTCATTCTCCTTTAAAATAGATTCAATTTCTTCTCGTTTTCCTTCTAAAAATGGTGGCAAGGCAAGCGTCTCACCCAGCGTCTCCACCGTTTCATCTATCGCAAAACCAGGCGTATCGCTGGCAATTTCAATCAAAAGTCCGTTCGGCTCACGAAAATAAAGACTTGTAAAATAAGCCCGGTCCATGAATTCCACAACCTCTAACCCAGCATCCTTAACCTTCTGATGCCACATAACCACTGCTTCTTTCGTTGTAACGCGATAAGCCACATGATCTATACTCCCGCGACCCATCCGTGTTTTTCCATCTGAATCACTCTTAATAAATCGCGTCACAGGCTCCTGATTCAACTCCAAAAACTGCTTCCAAAAATCCGCTAGCCGATCTGGATTCCGTACATGCCAATCCATCCCCAAAATTCGAATCACCTGCTTGTCCGCAGGAATATCCGTATGACGCGTTGCATTCTCAGAATCTATCAGCTCGGGAACCTCAACCAACATCACTTGAAAACTATCCGCATCTTGAAAATACAAGCCCAAACTCGTCCGCTCCATCTTCGTTACATACGGCTCTAATCGCTCATCCCAAAAATCAAGCGCACCGTCTGGAACTGCCAAATATGTCGTTCCATAAAAATCATGTTCCTGTCTGGCACGGCCAAGTCGCTTAATTTCAAAAAACGTCAGCAACGTCCCTGGGTTCCCGCGATAATCTCCATAAAACAAATGTCGCATCCGCGTATTGTTTTGATTTACCGTATTTTTCACCAACCGTAAACCAAGAATCATCGTATAAAAGTACCGATTCTCAGTAGCTGATTTCGTAAAAGCCGACACATGATGTATCCCCGTAATCATATCCTCACATCCCTTCTCTTTGCTTTCTAAAAACAGTTTATCACTAAACTATAAAAAAAGAAAGTACTTTGCTTATAAAAAGTAAGTCGATATGATTCTTACTTCCAAATTCCTTATCAATAAAGCCTTTCCTAGCATTTATATAAAAAATAAGTTATAATATTACCGTTCTTTGAAAGCGTTAACAAAAAAAACAGGAGGTATGAGATGAAAAAGAAAAGTTATTGGCTTATTAGCTTAGGCGTCATTCTACTTATTGTCGCTGGAATCACCGCATTTAACGTATGGAATAAAGGGGAAAAAACAGAACAAGCATCTGAATTAATCGCGAAGTCACCAAAACCAAAAGTCGCAAATTTTAAAAATGTTATAGATATCTCTGCAAACCCAACAGAAAATATGTATGGAAATTATGATACTAACCGCTTTAACAATTTTTCCGATTTAGGCGCTTGGCACGGCTATTATTTACCAGATGGGAATTCGCCTGACTTACTTGGCGGTTTTGCTGGTCCTATCATCCTCGCTGAAGAATATCCAGCGAATTTGGCGACAACATTCGATAAGATTCAAGTAACAAACGATGACACAAAAACAATCTATAATCTACGTGAAGCTAGCACTGATTTTGCATACTATCCAGGTAAATTAGTACAAACGTATGAGTTAGACGATTTGACATTGCAGTTAGACTTAATTTTTGTAAGCAATCGTAGCGCCCTAATTAAAACCAAAATCAACAATAAAACAGAAAAACCGCTCCACTTGTCACTTTTATGGCAGGGAACTTTACTCAACAAATTGAATGATGGCAACGACCAAATCGACTTGAAGCAAACACTCACATCCACGGCAAATGGTATCCAAGTGAATTTTCCGAACATAAGAGAAATGTGGACGTTCTTCTCTACAACACAAACAAAATATTCTATCCATCATGACATGCCAGTTACAAATGTTGTAAATCAGAATACATATACATCTCAAGCCAAAAATGCCATCACTATTGAGCCTGCAAAAGATTTTGCAACATACGCCGTAGAAAGTTATACCTTTACCGATCAAGAATTCCAAACTGAAAAAGCGAGCTGGGATACGTATATCGCAGACCAAAGCACACTATTTCAAGATAACACCAAGCGCTGGCAAACTTATCTAGATAAAACATTTGCAAATAAAAAAAATGCCAATCATCCAGAATATAAAAACGCTGCCGTGAAAACAATCGAAACATTGACAACAAATTGGCGTAGTCCAGCTGGTGCGATTAAACACGATGGCATTGTGCCTTCGATGTCCTACAAATGGTTTATCGGACTTTGGTCTTGGGATTCATGGAAAGAAGCTGTTGCAACCGTGAAGTTTAACCCAGAACTAGCTAAAAATAGTGTCCGCGCCCTATTTGACTATCAAATCCAAAAAGATGATCCTATCCTACCTCAAGATTCCGGTGCAATTATTGATGCCATTTTCTACAATAAGACACCTGAACGCGGTGGAGACGGTGGAAATTGGAATGAGCGCAATTCGAAGCCTCCACTTTCCGCTTGGGCTGTTTGGAATATTTATAAAGAAACTAAAGATAAAGACTTCTTAAAAGAGATGTACCCAAAACTAGTCGCTTATCACGAATGGTGGTATTCTAACCGCGACCACAACAAAAATGGCATCGCAGAATATGGCAGCATGGTTAGTGACGCCAATTGGAAAAAAGATGCGAACGATAACAACATAAAAGACGCAAACGGGCATTACGAACGAAATGACGAAGCAATTATCGAAGCTGCCGCCTGGGAAAGTGGTATGGATAATGCCGTCCGCTTCGATAAAGATGGCGTTGGAAAAGATGATCCTGGCGTTTTAGTTTTGGAGAATAAAGATAGCAATAATAAAGTAATTGGCTATTCTATCAATCAAGAATCCGTCGATTTAAACGCCTACCTTTACGCCGAAAAAGGTTTCTTAGTATCGATAGCAGAAGAGCTCGGCAAAGATGATGACGCAAATAAATACAAAAAAGACGCAAAAAAAATACAAAACTACATCGAAAAAAATATGTACGACAAAAATACCGGTTTTTATTATGATTTACAAATAAGTGACGACAGCAAAACAAAATTACTTGTAAACCGTGGAAAAGGAACAGAAGGCTGGATTCCACTTTGGGCGAACCTTTCAGACTCGGATAAAGCAACAAACGTACGTAAAAATATGCTTTCTACAAATAAATTCAGCACATACATGCCATTCCCAACAGCCTCTAAAGATAACCAACGATTCCGTGCGACAGAATACTGGCGTGGCCCTGTTTGGCTTGATCAAGCATTATTTGGTGTAGAGGCCCTACAAAATTACGGTTACAAACCAGATGCTACATTCCTGGCAGAAAACCTATTTAACCACGCAAATGGTTTGATGGGCAACGGACCAATTCATGAAAATTATGACCCACTTACTGGTGACGGTTTAAGTACTAAAAATTTCAGTTGGTCCTCTGCTGCCTACTACTTAATGTATCAAAATACAATTATTGACGACAAAACAACGAGTCAAACTGGCATTAAGAAGTAAATTTTTTATAAGAACAAATCATATCGAGCTTATTCAACGCTATCAACATTGATATCCTGAATAGGCTCTTTTGCAAAAAACAGGCTCCAAAGCCAATTCTAGCTTTGAAACCTGATTTTACTTAAATACTTAATAAACATCTCGCTTCATAAATACCCAATAAGATGTAATCAATCCGGCAATCGTCCAAACAAGCAATGTCACAACTGAAAATCCTAGCGTCATCCCATCTACTGGTGGGCTCGTGCCATTCAAATAATTTGTTAGCTGTAGATTTACCATGAATAAATATTTTGCACTTGGCCAAGATGATACGAGATTACTTAAAATAGACCCTGTAATCAGCGACGACAACATAATTCCCATTACGGCCGCCGTGCTTCTCACCAGCACCGAACACATCAATGTTAGCACCCCAATGACTATCGCGACTAACCATGCCAAGCCAAATTCCATTAATAGATACTGCCACATCGGTAATGAATACACGCCCGCCGTTCCAACAGCATCCCCGCTTACGTCGAATCCGGTCAGAATTGGTGCAGTCCAGCCACCATAACCGAACACAACTCCCGATATAGCGTATGCAATAATTGCCGATGCCAACAAAATAATCGACACCGACAGCATCATCGAAATAAATTTACTCGTCAAGATTCGCCAACGCTTCACCGGCCTTGTCAACAAGAATTTTATGGTTCCACTCCCCGACTCCGATGAAATTAAATCTGCCGCAATGACCATTACAAACAATGGAAACAGCAACCCAATCCCATTTTCAACAAATGATTTCAAGAAAGTTGGAGCCCCGGGCGCATTCGGATTCACATCCTCATCTAAGTAATACTGCAACTGCCCAAGTGTCACACGCATATATTTCTTATACTCATCCGGAATACGATTCGAACTCAGGCGGTTTTCGATGTCCACAATCTGCTGTTGCACCTGCACATGCCAATCCGTTGTCCCAGACTTCTGTTCATCCTCCTGATGTTGTCTAAACTGCGCATACGTAAAAATTCCTACAATAATTGCAACTAAAAATAAAATAATCAGGAGGCGGCGTTTGCGATAAAGCTTCAACTGCTCATTATAAACTAAGTTAATCAATGCCTTGCCCTCCTGTCAGTTCAATAAACAAATCTTCTAAAGACGGCGTAATCTTCTGCATCTCAAGTACTTGAACACCTGCACGTACGACCCGACTATTCCAAACCGGTAGTTTATCCGCCTCAAAGCTCGTATAAAACGCACCATCCTGCTCTGTCACTTCCGTCATTTCCGCTAAAATCGCCGCACCTTTTGTCATCGGTTCAAAGCGCCAGCGTGTTTTTTCGCGATCAGATAACAATTTATCCACATCATCTGTCGCAATAATTTCACCATTCGTCATAATAGCCACGCGATCACACAACAACTGAATTTCGCTAAGTAAATGCGAAGAAACTAGTACACTAATTCCTTCCTTTTTCGCCAAATAACGAATAAAATCACGCATTTCACGAATTCCCGATGGATCCAGCCCATTCGTCGGTTCATCTAAAATCAGTAACTTCGGATTTGGCAGAAGCGCTTGTGCAATTCCTAAACGCTGACGCATCCCAAGTGAGTATGTAGAAACCCGGTCATGCACGCGCGCTGTCATCCCCACAAGATCCGTTACCTCCTGCAAACGTTCTGGCTTAATAGAGCGATCCATCCGCGCAAAATACGCCAAGTTCTCCCACCCTGTTAAAAATGGATAGAACTCCGGATTCTCAACAATACACCCCAGACTCTTCATCGCCTCCGTGAAATTCTTCTGAATATCTTTCCCACCGATTAGAATCGTACCAGAAGTTGGCTTTATCAGTCCAACGAGCATCCGAATTGTCGTCGTTTTACCTGCACCATTTGGTCCTAAAAAACCGAATACTTCGCCCTCATTTACTTCAAAACTCAAGTTCTTAATAATTTCCCGCTTGCCAATTTTCTTATTTAAATCTTGCACTAAAAGCGCCGTTGTCATTTCGCATCACTCTCCTCATCCGTTGTCATGACACTTGATACCCGATTTGCGAATAGCTGGTAGCCAGCTCCATTCGGATGAAAATGATCACTCGATAAATATTTCTTGCCGTTCAAAATAAAGTAGTCATATGTTGGAACATATACTACACGAGAAAACTTGCTCGCTAAGTTCTGCGTATCCATGTTCCATTTTGCTGCAATACTTGCCAACTCCACTCTGTTTTTCACATCCACAAACGGGTTGTATAAACCGAGATGATATATAACTGCATCTTTATTCAACGCTCGAATCCGTGCATACGTCTGCTCTAAAGTTTTTAAATATGCAGTTTCATTTTTTTGAATTTCTGACGCATTTAAATCCTCCAATGCCGCACCGCCACGAAATAAATCATTTCCGCCAATCGTCATAAAAATCACGTCAGCATTTGTCACTTGTTGCGCAATCTCTTTTTGGCCTAGCTGGCTGAGCAATTGGTTACTACGCGCGCCACTAATAGCCAAATTCGACAGTGTCACTTTTGTTCCTTGTTTCTCGAGTATATCCACGACGCGACGAACATAGCCTTTGCCATCCGTATCACCAACGCCCGCCGTAAGCGAATCACCAAGTCCCGTCACTTGGAACCTATCTGATTTCTTTGTTTCCGTCTTCGTTTCTGTGTTTTCAACCGTGTTATTTCCTGATTTCGTATGTCCTTGCGCCACGGCGATTAATCCCGCCACACATAGCAATAATGCTAACGCCGAAATCCAAGTCATTATAATTACCCATTTATTTCGCTTCAAGTCTGTTCCTCCTGTTCGCCTCTTTTAGACCCTCCTACAAATAAAAGGAAGCCTATAAACCCTGTCAAACCAACAAATAATGGCAAAATTGTTAGCATCGTCAATGCCACATCATCACCTCGTAAAGCGTTTATTTGCAGCCATCCAAAAAGTAATTCCCGCATTGCAATGCCCATCCCAACATACGCCAAAAGCAAGTGCCATTTTTGAAAGAGCAGAAAACCCATGAAAATAAAAGCAAGTGCAACGAATAAATATTCTCCCATTGAAATCACTGCTGGATAAAAAATCGTTTTTTGAAAATCGAGTTCGTCCCAGTCTTTCTTTTCTACATACGATTGATATCTCAAAACAGCGAGCAGAATTCCAAGCCCCGCACCGACTAATACCATAACGAAACCGCTAACCGTAAGTATCCGCTTCTCCATTTTTGCAATAATCTTTTCATTTTCAGTCGTATAGAACAAAACAAATGCCGCAAACATCGCTAAGCCGGCCAACATCGTCAAAATATTGGCGTTTTGCACATTCACTATTTCTTCCACTCCAATAACCGCACGAATCACAAAATACGTGAAGTAAGTGACAAATAACAAGCTAACCACCACTTCTGTCCCTTTTAGCCGGCGACCAGAATAAGATAAAATCGTCGTTACGATCATAATAACGGAAAGCCCCAACTCAATAATCCAATACAAGCTCGATCTCTCCTGATCTAAAAGCGTCAAATACATCAACCGCCGAACAGCACCAAGTCCTGTTATGACACCAAACATCATCATTAGCGCCATACCAATTTGATGCATATAATATTTTCTCATTCCTTCACCAGCCTTTCGCCACTTTTGATTAAGTATAGCAGAATTGCTGACAAAGCTAAACAAAAAAGCCGAAACAGACTGAAAATCAACATCTCTGTCAATTCCAGCTATTTCGGCCTCCCTTACTCGGCTTCGTTCGTTAATTTTTCCTGCCAAAGTTCGAGTAAAACATCTAATTCTTCCTTAATATCTTGATTCGTCATCTCATCCTTGATATCAACGAGCTCTAATTCCTCTAAATCAATCGTCTCCATGCCATATTTCTTCGCTTCATCCGCAATTGTCCACGGCAAAGCACCTGGCATATTCATTTTTTGGGCAAACGCATATTTATTCTGAATACCCTTCAAATCCATACTAGCCGCCAAAGCATAAACGCCCGTCTCCTTACTAATAAAGCGATATACGCCTGCTCGATGCTTCATTTGCTTGTACGCATTTATTTTCTCCTTACGTGACTCTTTCTCCGATGTCATCAAAAAAACCTCCTCCTAATAGCCAGCTTCTTTCAAAATACGACTCAACGTCCGCAATCGTTCACTTAAAAGCTCGTCACTATCTGCCATAGCCTGTTGAAATAGCGCAATATCTTCGTCAATCAGCTGATTATCATCACACACCGAGACCGTCATCGCATCGCCTTGCAAACCAATCCGATCAATTTGTGGATTCTCCTTATCATATAATCCTTCATATTTATAAGCATCTTTAAAATAAAGCTTTGACCGTCCAATCAAAATGGCCAAATCTAGCACACGATGCAACGGTAATTCTTCCGATTGGCGAGACCATTTCCCACCAGTATGCCGCCATACTTTCGCTGAAATATCTAATTTACCGCGATCATTCCATTGCGCTAAACCAAGTGACAAACCCTTTGCATCCGAATTGTATGCGTATTTGCCATCCACTTCTTCATAGTTTTCAGCAACAATGACTGGTTTATGTTTTAAATTTGTTGGGATTTTCATGGTACCTCTCCTTTAGTAGTTTAGTAAATTACTAAATTAGTATAACAGGATTTTCATGGGAAATCAACCTATCAAAAAAACACTAGCCTACTGGATAGTGTCAAATTGAATTCTAGCATGTTTTATTCGTAGTGGAATCTCGATTTCACCAGAATCTAAAACGTGAATTTCCATTCTTTTTTCATCTGTAAGAACTTTGTATCTCCCCGCTTTAGGAAGTACAAAATCCTCCAGTTTAGTAATCAAATAGCAACCATTTTCGATGCGCACATTCCCCTCGATAAAATAAGGATGACCGAGCAAATTTTCAGCTTCCTTAAAATCGCCCTCATACAAGGCCATCCGAATATCCGTTGAACTCACTTTATGATTGGCATCATCTCGCAAAAACGGAATTTCCGTCACTGGAACAGAGCGCTCACCGCACAAATCCATCAATAAATCAACATCCGAATCTCGTCCTTTTCCGAAATTAAAGCGCTCACCAACAACAATATGCGATAAGTTTAATCCGTCCAAATGCTCTCTAATAAACGTTTCTGCAGATGTTTCTGCATACTTTTCTGTAAAAGCAACATTGTACACCTTATCTACGCCAAAATGCGCCAGCCATCTTAATTTCTCCATGTCAGGTGTAATTGAGCGCTGGTAAGCAGGATTTCTTTTCAGCGCCCATAACGGATGTGGTGTAAAGCATACAACTGCCAATTTTTCATCGGGTCTGCAAAATGATTTAGCCCGCGCCAACAAATGCTGGTGCCCTTTGTGAACACCATCAAACTTGCCAATAACTAAGACTACCGGGTCTGTACTATCCGGTAACCGATCCCTCACTTGAAAAATATCCATTCCAGCTTCACTCCTCTACCATACAAAGATACCGCACTTCACTGCCACTTCTCAACTCCTTTGCTCCACCTGCTAACAATTAGTAAGCAACTAGATTGAAATATTCATCTTGGCGCGTTATACTGTTCACAGATGAACAAATTATTCTTAATTTAGGAGGAACACACATGAAAGTAGAAATTTGGTCGGACTTCGCATGTCCGTTTTGTTATATTGGAAAACGCAATTTCGAGAAGGGTTTAAAGGAGTTTGGCAAGGAAGTCGAAATAGAATATCGCAGTTTCGAACTTGACCCAAGCGCGCCGACTCAATACGATCAAACGATGGATGAAATTTTAGCTGAAAAATACGGCATGACAGTCGAAAAAGCAAAAAGCATGAATGACCAAGTAAGCGCCCAAGCCAAAACAGTTGGTCTTGACTACCATTTCGATACAATGGTTCCAACAAACACATTCGATGCCCACCGCTTGCTCCAATTTGCCAAAACAAAAGGAACTTCTGAAAACGTGAAAGAAGCGCTACTCTATTCCTACTTCACAGAATCTAAAAATCTCAGCGACCACGAAACATTGGCAACAATAGCCGCAGCGAATGGCTTAGACAAAACTGAAACGCTAGAAATGTTAGCAAGTGATGCTTTTGCAGTAAATGTTCGAGATGATGAACAAACTGGTGCATCGCTCGGGATTCAAGGCGTTCCATTTTTTGTAATCAATGAAAAATATGGCGTATCCGGCGCACAACCTGCAGCAAGTTTTACAGAGGTTTTAAATAAAGTTTGGAAAGAGGACAACCCCCTCACCATGCTAAACAAAGGGGATTCTGACGGCGAGTGTTGCTCAGGCGGATCATGTAGTTGCTAATTATATACAATCAAAGAGTCTGAGACAAAAGGTTCTCTGACCTAGAAAAATACGTATCCAAAATCTGCATTTAGATTTTGGATACGTAT
>NZ_CAUYTL010000045.1:0-18658 GCF_963575615.1 Listeria rocourtiae subsp. hofi
TTGCATAGCGTATACTGGTTTAATGGTTATGCTAATTTAGCGTCTAAGAGCCACTGGTGGATTACATGCTCACTGCGTTCGCGTGCATATTGAGGCTCTAATTCAGCAGAGGACGCTTCATAAGAGCCACAACAAAGCGGAAACAGCCCGTTAGATCCGAAAAAATTTGTTAGGGGGCGCAGTAAAAACCCTCTTCTGATTTTTATGGAGGCCACGAAATTTCCGAGAGGCTGGCTGTTGGAGCTAGACAGAGTGTGAAGTAGGCACCAAACGAACGTAGAATATGATTTAAGACTTACTAGGAGTAGTATTTTGCTGGTTCATAGAACTTTGAAGAGCGGGGAGTTAGGGATCAAGTGAGTAAGGCAAGGAACGAATGCCCGTTGCGCTTACATTTATCAAGTTTTGCATAGCGTATACTGGTTTAATGGTTATGCTAATTTAGCGTCTAAGAGCCACTGGTGGATTACATGCTCACTGCGCTCACATGCATACTGAGAATCTAATGTAGCAGAGGACGCTTCATAAGATTCTCAGCAACAAACTCCTTCCCAACCTTCTCCAATTATAGTAGAATAGAAAAGAACAGAGATGTTAGTATCGATTTTCAAGTAAAGCTGATGAGAAGCTTAAACAAAAATAAGTTTCTTCAAAAAACCTACTTAAATCTAAGGAGGAACTATAAAAATGACAATTGAAATGGAAACAAAGCTCGGCAAAATTGATATCACGACAGAAGTGATTGCAACGCTTGCTGGTGGTGCAGCCGAAGAAAATTTCGGTATTGTAGGAATGGCGAGTCAGCATCAGATACGTGATGGCTTGACTGATATTTTACGTCGCGAGAACTATACGAAAGGTGTTATTGTTCGTCAAGAAGATGACGGTTTGAATATTGATATGTATATTATTGTTGGTTTTGGTACCAAAATTTCAGAAGTCGCTCACAATGTTCAAGAGCGCGTGAAATATACATTAGAAAAAACGTTGGGCATCACGGTTGATTCTGTGAATATCTATGTCCAAGGTGTCCGTGTGACGAACGAAGCATAAGGGAGGATACGTAATCGTGAGTATGTATCAGTTAAATGGAGAAAAATTAGCGGCAATGATCGCAGCCGGAGCAGAAAATTTAGCTAAGAATGCCGATTTTGTGGATTCTTTGAATGTGTTTCCAGTTCCAGATGGAGATACGGGAACGAATATGAACCTTTCCATGACGAGTGGTGCCCAAGAGGTTGGTCGAAATAGTCTGAGTACTGTAGGATCAGTCGGTAGTAGCTTGGCAAAAGGTCTTTTGATGGGTGCGCGTGGAAATTCTGGGGTTATTTTATCTCAACTTTTCCGAGGTTTTTCGAAGTCTATTGAAGGAAAAACGGAATTAAACACAAAAGAGTTGGCGGCGGCGTTTACGGCTGGTGTTGAAACCGCATATAAAGCAGTGATGAAACCAGTAGAAGGAACAATTTTGACGGTTGCGCGTGAGGCTGCTAAAGCAGGTGTTATTGCAGCCAAGGAATCAGAGGACATTGAATTTGTCATGCAACAAATACTCGATAAAGGTAGAATTGTACTCGCTAAAACACAAGAAATGTTACCTGTTTTAAAAGAGGTTGGCGTAGTAGATAGTGGTGGGCAAGGTCTTATCATCATTTATGAAGGCTTTTATGCGGCTTTAACAGGAAATGAGGATGGCATCACGAATTATACGGCTTCTATGGGCGAATTGATTAACGCAGAACATCATCGTCACGTGCAAGGTGTCATGTCAACCGAAGAAATTATTTATGGATATTGCACTGAGATTATGGTGCGAATTAATGAAGATAAACCAGGACAAAAGAAATTTAGTGAAGAGAAGTTCCGCGCAGATCTTTCGGAAATGGGTGACTCGCTATTGGTTGTTGCAGATGAAGAGGTTGTGAAAGTTCATGTGCACACGGAGCATCCTGGAAATGTTTTTAATTATGGACAGCAATATGGTAGCCTAATTAAAATGAAAGTTGATAATATGCGGGAACAGCATAGTGAAGTGGTGAAAGATACGCCAGCTGAAGCATCTGCAAAAGCACCGTATGGTATTGTAACGGTTTCAGTTGGGGAAGGTATTAAGCGTTTGTTCGAAAGTGTCGGAGCAACAGTTGTGCTTTCCGGTGGTCAAACGATGAATCCAAGCACAGAAGATATCGTGAAGGCGATTGAATCAGCGAATGCGGAGCAAGTTTTTGTGTTACCAAACAATAAAAATATTCAAATGGCAGCAGATCAAGCCGCGCTAATTTTAGGGGAAGACAAGGTTAAAATTATCCCAACGAAGACGATTCCTCAAGGACTGGCAGCTTTGCTTGTTTTCCAAGCTGATGCTAATTTTGAAGATAATGCGAACGAAATGATTGCAGCTATTCAAGATGTCTCAAGCGGGCAAGTAACTACGGCAGTTCGGGATACGACAGTAGATGGCGTTGTGATTAAGAAAGACGAGTTTATTGGGATTATAGAAGGTAATATTAAGGTAAGTAATCCGAATCTGGAGGAATCGGCAGTTGCGACGCTTTCTGAGATGGTTGATGCTTATAGTGAAATCGTCACGTTACTTTACGGTGAAGATGTGACAGAAGCAGATGCGGAAAAAGTGGCTGAGCTTGTGTCAAATCAGTTCCCAGAGATTGAGTTTGAAATTCATTCGGGTGGACAGCCGGTATACCCATATATCTTCTCCGTTGAATAGTCGCTCAAGCGACGCGGCAAACGCTCATTTTCGTCGTTAAAGCCTGTGCCCCGGTGCTCGGCTTTGCCTAGAAATTAAGCATTTGCCGCATCGCTGAGGTTTCGTGGATGTATCGGGATTCTAAGAGATTTAAATAATAGAAGGGGTGAAGTGGGATGAAATTTAATAGTGTGTTTGATATTATTGGACCGGTGATGATTGGACCTTCGAGTTCGCATACGGCTGGGGCTTGTCGGATTGGTGCTGTGGCTCGAAGTGTGTTTAATGAGATGCCAATGCAGGTGGATATTCATTTGTATGGTTCTTTTGCGAAAACGTATAAGGGTCACGGGACGGATGTAGCGCTTATTGGTGGGCTTCTGGGTTTTGAGACGGATGATGAGCGGATGCCAGATGCGATTACATTGGCTAAGGAATGGGGAATGCACATTAATTTCATCGAGGAGCGAGAAGAGGCAGCTCACCCTAATACTGTAAAACTAGTACTTAAAAATGGGATGCAGCAGACAACGCTTGTAGGGGCTTCCATTGGCGGTGGAAAAATTGAAATCGTGCGTCTAAATGAGTTTGAGCTTGAGTTTACGGGGATGTCACCTGCTGTTTTAGTGTTACATAAAGATCAATTTGGAGCGATTGCAGCTGTCTCAGGGATTTTTGCCAAGCATGAGATTAACATCGGGCAAATGAAGGTTTCTAGGAAAGTAAAGGGCGATGAGGCTTTGATGGTACTTGAGGTCGATCAGCGCGTGGAGCAAGTGGTTTTGGATGAAATTAAAGAATTACCGGATATTTATCAAGTAGCGAGTTTTATTTTATAAAGTATGAAACAGAGCGTTAGCGCAGAGGAGGTTAAAAAAATGTTCCACTCAGTTGCAGAACTAATTGACATTGCAAATCGTGATAATAAGCCAATTTCAGAAATCATGATTGAGCGCGAAATGCATGTTACCAATAATACACGTGAAACTATTTTAGAGGTCATGGATCGTAATTTGACGGTGATGGAAGAGGCGATTGTTCGTGGGGAAGACGGTGTTGAATCAACGACTGGACTAACTGGCGGCGATGCAGTTCTTATGCAGGAGTATATCGCCAAAGGAAATATGTTGTCTGGTGAAACAATTTTAGACGCGGTTGCTAAAGCGATTGCAACGAATGAGGTCAATGCAGCTATGGGAGTGATTTGTGCGACACCGACTGCTGGTAGTGCGGGAGTCGTTCCTGGTGTGCTATACGCTGTGAAAGATCGCTTGAACATGTCTCGTGATGCGATGTTACGCTTTTTATTCACAGCAGGTGCGTTCGGATTTGTCGTGGCTAACAAAGCATTTATTTCTGGTGCAGCGGGCGGCTGTCAGGCGGAAATTGGATCGGCGAGTGCGATGGCATCGGCTGCGATTGTAGAAGCAGCAGGTGGAACTCCGGAGCAATCCGCAGAAGCAATGGCAATGACAATGAAAAACATGTTAGGACTTGTTTGCGATCCTGTAGCTGGTCTTGTTGAAGTTCCGTGTGTGAAACGTAATGCGCTAGGAGCTTCGCAGGCAATGATTTCAGCGGATATGGCACTAGCTGGTATTAAAAGTAGAATTCCATGTGATGAAGTCATTGAGGCGATGTACCGTGTTGGGCTACAGATGCCGAGTTCATTGCGTGAAACTGGTGAAGGAGGTCTAGCGGCAACACCTACTGGTAGGGCAGTACAAAGAAAGATTTTTGGTTTGTCGCCGCAAGAGGAACGTGAAGAATCTGAATGATATTCCAGTGACGGACGTGAAAGGTGTCGGCGCTGAAACGGCAAAAACGTTAAAAGAATTGGATATTGAGACAGTAGCAGATTTACTTTTTAATTTTCCATATCGATATGAGGATTATCGATTGCGGGATCTGTCCGAAGTGGCACATGAGGAGCGGGTGACTGTTCAGGGCGATGTCTTGACTGAGCCTACTCTGGCTTACTACGGTAGGAAGAAATCGAAGCTGTCTTTTCGCGTTGCCTCAGGTAATCAAGTTGTGAAAATTGATTTTTTTAACCAGCCGTACATAAAAGGAAAGTTGGCGATTGGGGATGCAGTCACGGTTTCTGGCAAATGGGATAAAGGACGCGCACAAATCACAGCTAGTAAGTATAAATTGGGACACCAAACCTCAGAAGAAGCGCTAGAAGGTGTGTACAGGCTGAAAGGCACGATTCGCAATAAGACACTGTTGAAATTCACGATTGCGGCTTTTGATGCTTACGGTGATTCTATCATTGAAATTTTACCTGAAAAATGGTTGCAAAAATATCAGTTGATTTCGCGACGGGAAGCTGTTCAATTTTTACATTTCCCGAAAAGTCCGGAAGAGTTGAAACAAGCACGGCGCCGAATAGTTTACGAGGAGTTCTTATTGTTTCAGTTGAAAATGCAATTATTCCGTAAAATCGAGCGTGAACGATCTGGCGGTGTTTCGATTGATTATGATGTCAATGATTTGCGTCATTATATCGAAAGCTTGCCATTCCCGCTAACTGATGCACAAAAACGAGTGGTCAATGAAATATGTGGCGATATGAAATCCCATTTTCATATGAACCGCCTGCTTCAAGGGGATGTGGGATCAGGAAAAACCGTTGTAGCCTCGATTGCTCTCTACGCGGCGGCAAAAAGCGGTTTTCAAGGAGCATTAATGGTTCCAACTGAGATTTTGGCAGAGCAACACGCGAATTCATTAGTTGATTTGTTGCAACCCTTCGATGTCACTGTTGGACTTTTAACGAGTAGTGTTAAGGGGAAGAGGCGACGCGAAATGTTAGCGTTATTAGAAGCGGGAGAAATCGATGTTTTAGTTGGGACGCACGCTCTCATTCAAGACGAGGTTATTTTTAACAAGCTAGGCCTTGTTATTACGGATGAGCAACATCGATTCGGTGTTGAACAGCGCCGTGTTTTACGTGAAAAAGGCTCATTTCCCGATGTTCTCTTCATGACAGCAACACCAATTCCACGAACGCTTGCTATCACAGCTTTTGGTGAAATGGATGTCTCTGTTATTGATGAATTACCGGCTGGTCGTAAACAAATCGAAACGTATTGGGTGAAACATCAAATGCTCGATCGCGTCATTGATTTCATTGAGCAGGAGATTACAAAAGGGCGCCAAGCTTACGTTATTTGTCCGCTCATCGAGGAATCCGAAAAACTGGATGTCCAAAATGCCATTGATATGTACAATATTTTGAATGGCAAATGGCAAGGCAAGCACTCCGCAGGGCTGATGCATGGGAAACTTCCATCGGTGGAAAAAGACCAAATTATGCGAGACTTCAATGATCACAAAATCGATTGCCTCATATCCACGACGGTTGTCGAAGTTGGTGTCAATGTCCCAAACGCAACAATGATGGTCATTTATGATGCAGACCGTTTTGGCCTTGCGCAACTTCATCAACTTCGTGGGCGGGTTGGACGTGGCGCTGAGCAATCCTTTTGCGTACTCATTGCCGACCCCAAAACGGAAGTTGGTAAAGAGCGTATGACTATTATGACTGAAACAAATGACGGCTTCGTAGTTAGTGAGCGTGATTTAGAACTTCGAGGTCCTGGTGATTTCTTCGGTAAAAAACAGAGTGGAATCCCAGAGTTCAAAGTCGCTGATATGGTACATGATTATCGTGTTTTAGAAATTGCTCGTCAAGACGCTGTTGAAATCATCTATCATGATGGCTTTTTAGAACGAGAAGAATACGCCTCATTACGCGATTTTTTTGAAGCAAATGGTGTTTTTGGCGAACAAAAATTAGACTGAGGTACGACAATTTCTAGCCTTATAACTTGCAAGTTGGGAGCATTTTTTATATATTACTCTTAGTATCTGGTATTAAAATTCAAACAAGAGGAGGAGGGAACGCGGATGAAGAAGTATCCAAAAAAGGAAAGACAAACGCGTTTGGTCCAAGCAATTGAAGAAAATCCGTTTATTACAGATGAACAATTGGCTGAAAAGTTCCAAGTAAGCGTGCAGACAGTTCGGTTAGATCGAGTTGCGCTCGCGATTCCAGAATTACGCGAACGAATTAAACATGTAGCTTCCGAAAATTATGCAGATGCCGTTCGCTCCCTTCCAATTGAAGAAATCATTGGTGAAATTATCGATATCGAATTAAATAAAGGAGCCATTTCGATTTTTGAAGTAGGTCCAGAACATGTTTTTAAACGAAATAAAATTGCTCGCGGACATCATTTGTTTGCCCAAGCTAACTCGCTTGCGACTGCGATAATTCCAAACGATTTAGCTTTGACCACTCAAGCAACCGTACGATTTGTTCATTCGGTCAAAGAAGGCGAGCGAGTGATTGCAAAAGCGAAAGTACGTGAAGGTCGCGATAGTAAATCGATCACAATTGTTGATGTGAATAGCTATGTCGGCGATGAATTGATTTTAAAAGGAAAGTTTGAGATGTACCATACAAAAGAAAAAAGGAGTGATGTGAAATGAAAATTGCAATAGATGCAATGGGTGGGGATAATGCACCTAAAGAAATTGTATTAGGTGTCATGAAAGCAGCTACACAATACAAAGATGTAGAGTTTCTCCTTTTTGGTGATGAAGTAAAAATTAACGAATATTTGGCCGATAAAACACGCATTCAAGTCATACATACAGATGAAAAAATCGAAAGTGATGATGAACCAGTTCGCGCAGTCAAACGCAAAAAGAAGGCTTCCATGGTTTTAGCAGCGCAAGCCGTAAAAGATGGGGAAGCCGATGCGTGTATCTCAGCAGGAAACACAGGGGCATTGATGGCAACAGGTTTATTTGTGATTGGCCGCATTAAAGGGATTGAACGTCCGGCATTAGCGCCCACTTTGCCTACTGTTACTGGAAAAGGTTTTGTCATGCTTGATTTAGGCGCGAATTCCGAAGCAAAACCTGAGCATCTTTTGCAGTTCGGCTTAATGGGCTCAGTTTATGCAGAAAAAGTTCGTAAAATGGAGCGTCCGCGCGTGGCATTGCTCAATATCGGAACCGAAGAAACAAAGGGGAACGATTTGACGAAACGCGCTTTTGAACTGATGAAAAATCAAGAAGCATACCATTTTATCGGTAATATTGAAGCGCGCGATGTGATGATGGATGTTGCAGATGTCATCGTAACAGACGGCTTTACAGGGAATATGGTTTTAAAATCGATTGAAGGAACAGCCGGAGCCTTCTTTAGTCTAATGAAGATGAGTCTAATGAACGGGTTAAAAAATAAAATTGCTGCATCATTCCTGAAAAAAGATTTGATGGAACTAAAAGCTAAAATGGATTACAGCGAGTACGGCGGTGCATGTCTATTCGGTGTCCAAGCCCCTGTTATAAAAGCGCACGGGTCATCGAACGCCCAAGCTATTTTTTCAACAATCCGCCAAGCGCGCGATATGGTTCAAAAGCAGGTCGTTGAGACTATTGTTAGTGAAGTCGCAAGCGGTCATTTAAAAGCAGAACAAGAAAATCAAGGAGGCACGAAAAATGAATAAAATTGCATTCGTATTCCCTGGCCAAGGCTCACAAAAAGTTGGCATGGGACAAGATGTCGCAGCCGAATACAAAGAAGCTCAAGCTGTCTATAAAGCTGCTGATGCCAAGTTAGGTTACGCGATTACAGAAGTTATTGAAAACGGTCCAATGGAACTTTTAACGAAATCAGAAAATGCTCAACCGGCGCTTGTATCGACTAGTGTAGCGATTTTAAAAGCATTAGAAACATATGGTGTAAAGGCTGATTTTGTTGCCGGGCACAGTTTAGGTGAGTACAGTGCGCTAGTAGCAGGTGGTTTTTTGTCTGCAGAAGATGCGATTTATTTAGTTCACCGTCGTGGGAAATTGATGGAAGCAGCAGTACCAAACGGACAAGGCGCGATGGCAGCAGTTTTAGGGCTAGATCGTGAGGCACTCGGCACTATAACAGAAGCTGTAACGGCAGAAGGTGATGATGTACAGTTAGCTAACCTCAATTGCCCCGGCCAAATCGTCATTTCAGGGACGGTCGCAGGCGTTGAAAAGGCTGGCGAACAAGCAAAAGCTGCCGGTGCTAAACGCGTCTTACCTCTTGCGGTAAGTGGTCCATTCCATTCAAAATTAATGGTTCCCGCAGCCGAGCAATTCCAAGCAGAGCTAGATAAAGTTGCGTTCCAAGACGGAGCTATTCCAGTTGTGAACAATATCGATGCACAACCGACAACTGACAAAAACGTGATTCCAGAAAAACTTGTACAGCAAATTTATTCACCAGTTTTATGGGAAGATATTGTCATGAATCTTATCGCGCAAGGCGTAGATACTTTTGTTGAAATTGGCTCAGGAAAAGTACTTTCCGGACTAATCAAGAAAATTAATCGCGATGTAACAATTCTTGCAGCGGGGGATGTTTCCTCTGTCAAAGAAGTAGCAGCACAATTAAAGGGGGCATCTACAAAATGACATTAACAGGAAAAGTAGCATTAGTAACAGGCGGTTCGCGTGGTATTGGGCGCGAAATCGTAATGACATTAGCCAAACAAGGAGCAACTGTATTTTTTAACTACAACGGCTCTCAAGAAGCAGCAGAAGCCATTGTCAGCGAAATTGTAGAAGCTGGCGGAGAAGCAGCGGCAATGAAAGCAAATGTGGCAGTAGAAGAAGATGTACAAGCATTATTCAAAGAAGCAGTCGACAAATATGGACGCATTGATATTCTAGTTAACAATGCCGGCATTACGCGTGATAATCTATTAATGCGTATGAAAGTTGATGAATGGGATGCTGTTATCGATACTAATCTAAAAGGTGTATTTCTATGCACAAAAGCAGTTTCACGTACAATGATGAAGCAGCGCTATGGCAAGATTATCAACATTACCTCTGTCGTTGGTTTGATCGGAAACGCAGGGCAAGCAAACTACGTGGCTAGTAAAGCTGGCGTTATCGGACTTACAAAAACAACAGCGCGTGAATTAGCTTCGCGTGGTATTAACGTAAATGCTGTTGCACCAGGTTTTATCGCCACAGAAATGACTGATGATCTAGACGAAGCAACCAAAGAAACAATGTTAGCACAAATTCCACTTGGTAAATACGGTTCGGTGGAAGATGTTGCGAATGCCGTTCTGTTTTTGGCAAGCGACATTTCAAACTATATGACAGGACAGACGATTGCGGTTGACGGAGGCATGACAATGTAGTCGCTCAGCGCCGCGAGAAACACCTATCTTTGTTGTGGTTCTTTGAAGCAAAGCGAATTAGAACCTCAATATGCAGAGGAACAGAGTGAGTCTGTAGTCATTAGAAGACTTTGCCTAGAATTTGGGCATTTCTCGTCGCCCGGCGGTTTGGTGGCACGGAAAGGTATGGCTAAAACCTTCTTTATTTCTAGCCTTGAGCATCTTTTCTTGTCTTTTTTTAATTAATAGTTTACGAATACGTAGAAATCCTATATAATACTTGGAGGGAGGTGAAGTAAACAATGGCAGAAGTATTAGAGAAAGTAACTAAGATTATCGTTGACCGTTTAGGTGTCGAGGAATCTAAAGTGACTTTAGAAGCTTCCTTCAAAGACGATCTAGGTGCAGATTCACTAGACGTTGTTGAATTGGTTATGGAACTTGAAGATGAATTTGGTGTAGAAATTTCAGACGATGATGCAGCAAATATTGAAAAAGTTGGGGACGCTGTGAAATACATAGAGGCGAACGCATAATTCCGACTTGTTTAAACAAATGAACGAGGGTGTCTAGGTAGCACAGACTGTTTTAGACGGGTTTTCCGGTTAAAAAATTCTGGTGCAATCTAGACATCCTCTTTTTCCACATTAAAGTTTATTTTCTAAGCAGACTCTTATCTTAAGATGTTTAGAAAATAAAGCTCTGATGTGTGTTTCTAATTGACCGAAATGGGGGGCTTTACAGATGAATCTTTGGGAAGAATTGCAGGAAAGTGTTGGTTTTACATTTACGGATAGGAATCTTCTAAAAACGGCTTTTACACACTCGTCTTACGTTAATGAACATCGCAAGGAAAAAATTGAGGATAACGAACGCTTGGAGTTTCTAGGGGATGCGGTGCTTGAGGTTACAGTATCCCATTATCTATTCACGAAATTTCCGTATATGGCGGAAGGACAAATGACAAAAATGCGTGCGGCAATCGTGTGTGAACCTTCACTCGTTGATTTTGCAGAAAGCGTCAACTTCTCGCGTTACGTTCGGCTTGGGCGCGGAGAAGAGCGAGCAGGTGGCAGAACGCGCCCAGCTTTACTTGCTGATGTATTCGAATCCTTTATTGGGGCGCTATTCCTCGATCAAGGGCTAGATAAGGTAGTTCGTTTCTTAGAGCGCGTTGTGTTTCCAAAAATCGATGCCGGCTTTTTCGAGCAAACCGTCGATTACAAGACGCAATTACAAGAAATCGTGCAAAAAGATCGCGATGTCGTCATCACGTACACCATTTTAGACGAAAAAGGACCAGCACACAGCAAAGCGTTTGAAGCTATTGTGGCAATCAATCAAGAAAAACGTGGCGCTGGAACTGGAAAAACGAAGAAACAAGCAGAACAAAATGCTGCCAAAAGTGCTATCCAAGCATTGCGTCAAAACTAAGCAGTAAGGAGTCCGGACATGTTATTAAAGCGGTTAGAAATGAATGGTTTCAAATCTTTTGCTGACAAAACGGTAATTGATTTTGTACCGGGCACTACAGCGGTAGTAGGCCCAAATGGAAGTGGAAAAAGTAATATTACCGAAGCGATTCGCTGGGTACTTGGTGAGCAATCTGCCAAAAGTCTTCGCGGTGGCCGGATGGGTGATGTTATTTTTGCTGGGAGTGATTCACGAAAACCGATTAATTTTGCGGAAGTATCACTTATTTTTGAGAATGAGGATCGCTTTTTACCGCTTGATTATAGTGAAGTTTCGGTGACAAGACGTATTTTCCGTAACGGAGACAGCGATTATTTAATTAACAAACAATCTTGTCGGCTAAAAGATATTGTGGATCTTTTTATGGATTCTGGACTTGGGCGCGAATCGTTTTCCATTATTAGTCAAGGGAAAATTGACGAGATTTTAAATAGTAAACCAGAAGAACGACGATCGATTTTTGAAGAAGCAGCAGGTGTTTTGAAGTATAAACATCGGAAAAAACAAGCAGAAAATAAACTTTTTGAAACAGAAGAGAACTTAAACCGGGTTCAGGATATTTTATATGAGCTTGAGGGACAGTTGGAGCCACTAGAGATGCAGGCGAGTGTGGCGAAGGATTATTTGTTCCAGCAAGAAGAGCTGGAGAAATATGAGGTGACGCTACTTGTAGCAGAAATTGAAGCCTTCACAGAAAAAATTGCTCTCCAAAAAGCAGCATTTGAGAAGAATAGCGAGATTTTGATTGGGTTACAAGCAGAGATTAAACAGGAGGAAAATCAGCTTTTCGATCAGAAACAAGTATTGGCAGATATTGATGAGCAGATGGAATTGATGCAGGCAGAGCTTTTGGTTGTGACTGAACGGCTGGAACAATTGGAAGGACAACGAAATGTAGCATTGGAACGAAAAAAACATAGCAATGAAAACGAGCTGGCTATGCACGAGAATTTACAACAGTTGGAAGCGAAAATCACGACATTTGAGATGCAAAAACAAGTGCTCTTACAAGAAAAGCTAGAAAAAGAAACGGCGCTCGAAATTTTCTTAAAAGAAAAGGAAGCGTTGGAGGCTAAACTAGCGGAGTATAGCAACCTATCCGAAGAAAAAATCGAGAACATGAAAAGCGATTACATTGAGTTGCGTCATACACAGACAACGATGAAAAATGATATTGGTTATTTAGAGCGTCAATTATCACAGATGCAAGGTCGTTCGGAAAAATTGGATCATGAGAATCAGCAGCATATTACGGAGCGAAATGAAATTATTGCGAATGTGGAAATTTTGACAAAACATGTGGATGACATGCAGGTTAAACTGGCCGATCAGATGACGCATTATCAGATGATTCAGCAGGAACTAGTGAAGCAAGAAGCTGTTTTCGCGAAAGAAGAGCGTGAAATGTATCGGCAATATGAGGTAATTCAGCAGGCGAAATCACGTCAGGAAACGTTGGCAGAATTGGCTGATGATTATGCTGGATTTTTCCAAGGTGTGCGTGAAGTTTTGAAAGCTAAGAAGAAACTACATGGGATTATGGGCGCTTTTGTCGAGCTGGTAGAGATTCCAGAGCATTACCAGAAGGCGCTGGAAATTGCGTTAGGTGCGAATGCGCAGCATATTATCGTGCGCGACGATCAAGCTGCGCGTGAAGCAATCAGCTACTTGAAGCAAATGCGGGCTGGAAGGGCCACATTTTTACCGCTGACAACGATTCAGCCACGTCAAATCCCACTAGCAACAAAACATACGTTAGAACAGCAACCCGCTTTTGTAGCTTTGGCTAGCGATGTCTTAACGTACGATGCCCAAGTGGAAAACGTGATTTTGAATGCGCTAGGAACGACAATTTTAGCGAAAGATTTAAAAGGCGCCAATGCACTTGCCAAACTAGTTAATTTCCGATATCGTGTTGTGACGTTGGAAGGCGATGTTGTGAATGCGGGTGGTTCAATGACTGGTGGTGCTACAGCACAGGGCAAGTCATCGATTATGACGCGAAAACACGAACTGGAAAACTTGAGTAAGACCATTGCACAAATGACGATGTCTGTTGAGAAAAAAGAAAAGCAATTTGCAACGTTAAAAGAAGAAGTAAAGACAAAGCGTGAGCAATTGGAAGAAGCACGTTCTGTAGGCGAAACATTGCGTTTGCAAGAGACCGAATTAATTGGCAAAAAAGAACGTGCAGAAGAACGCCTTGCAATCGCTAATAAACAGCTCCAAATTTATGATATGGAAAAAGAAGAAGGCACATCTGAACAACAGCAACTAACCGAGCGCAAAGAGAAATTGCAGCAAGAATTGACGGTGTTGGCACTTGAGATTATCGATAAAGATGAACAGGTTCAACGGATGATTAAACAAAGCAAGGAGCAAGAACATAACCGCACAAGCGATCAAGAAAGCTATTCGACACTCAAATCTCGTGTGGCAGTTAGTCGCGAACAATTGCAGACTGCCGAGCAAGCTTTGCGTAATATGGAAACCGAGCTAACAGATTACGGCAATCAAAAAGAAGCAATCACATCTAAGCTCGCGATGCTTCAAACAAACCTAGAAACAGCGCATACAAGTACAGAAGAGTTAGCTGAGGCCATCGAGGACGCGCGTGATAAAAAAGAACAAACAGTTGTAAACCGCGATCAACTACGCGAAAAACGCGCAGCATTACAAAAGAGTTTGGCAGAGCAAGAAGAAACGTTGCAACAAAAACACAACCAAGCAAGTTTTTATATGGAGCAAAAAACGACGGCAGAGATTAGTATGAGCCGATTAAATGCAGATGTAGACAATCGTTTAGAGCGTTTATCAGAAGCTTACGTACTCACATTTGAGGCGGCTAAAACTCGGACGGTAGCGGATATGGATATTGATAATGCAAGGTCAAAAGTACGCCTATTAAAACGCTCTATTGATGAACTTGGTATAGTGAACATAGGTGCTATCGATGAATTTGAACGGATTAAAGAACGTTTTGATTTCTTAAAGGGGCAACAAGCAGACTTACTTGAAGCGAAATCAACGCTATTCCAAGTGATGGATGAGATGGATGAAGAGATGAAGAAACGGTTTGATGCTTCTTTCACAGCGATTCAAGCCGAATTCGCGATTGTTTTCCCGGAACTTTTCGGTGGCGGTCAAGCTCGGTTAATCTTACAAAATCCGGATGAAGTTTTAACGACTGGTGTGGATATCGAAGCACAACCACCCGGTAAGAAGTTACAGAATCTTAGCTTGCTCTCAGGTGGCGAGCGCGCTTTAACTGCAATTGCCTTATTGTTTGCGATTATTCGTGTACGTCCGATGCCGTTTTGTATCCTAGATGAAGTGGAGGCGGCGCTTGATGAGGCGAATGTAACGCGCTTTAGTCGCTACTTGAAGAAATTTGAAACAAATATTCAATTCATCGTCATTACTCATCGCAAAGGTACGATGGAAGAAGCAGATGTACTCTACGGTGTAACGATGCAAGAATCTGGCGTCTCGAAGCTCGTTTCAGTGCGCTTAGAAGAAACCGCAGAACTAATCAAATAAAGGAGTGCAAACCTGATGACATTTTTCAAGAAAATGAAAGACAAACTAACGAAACAAACCGATTCGGTGACAGAAAAATTTAAAGAAGGATTGACAAAAACGCGTGATAATTTTTCAGGGAAAATGAATGAACTTGTGGCGCGTTATCGCAAGGTGGATGAGGAGTTCTTTGAAGAATTGGAAGAGATTCTGATTCAGGCAGATGTTGGTTTTGAGACAGTGATGGAGCTTGTGGAGCAGTTGCGTGAAGAGGTGAAATTGCGCAATATCCAAGATCCAAAAGAAGTTCAAGAAGTAATCGTCGAGAAGTTAGTCGCAATTTATCACGGGGAAGAGGAGGAATTGCCAGAACTAAACATGCAAACAGACGGTCTGACGGTAATTCTTTTCGTTGGCGTGAACGGTGTTGGTAAAACAACAACAATCGGAAAACTGGCACATCATTTGAAATCACAAGGTAAGAGCGTTCTTCTAGCAGCTGGTGATACGTTCCGGGCTGGAGCAATTGATCAACTAGATGTGTGGGGCGAGCGTGTTGGTGTGGAAGTGATTAAGCAAGCAGAAGGCAGTGATCCGGCAGCGGTTATGTTTGATGCAGTACAAGCGGCCAAAGCGCGTCATGTGGATGTTTTGCTCTGTGACACTGCTGGACGTTTACAGAACAAAGTAAACTTGATGAATGAGCTAGAAAAAGTGAAGCGTGTGATTACGCGCGAAGTACCAAATGCACCCCATGAAGTTCTGCTTGTTTTAGATGCGACAACTGGCCAAAATGCGTTCGTGCAAGCGAAGCAGTTTAAAGAAGCGACAGATGTAAGTGGAATTGTGCTAACCAAGCTAGACGGCACGGCAAAAGGTGGAATCGTGATTGCAATTCGCAATGAGCTACATATTCCAGTGAAATTTGTCGGCTTAGGTGAGAAGATGGATGACCTGCAAGCTTTCGATGCAAATGAATACGTATACGGATTGTTTGCCGATATTATTGATGAAGCGAAAGAATAAATTATTTAGAAATAGAAACAACCCGTTCACCGGAAAATGGCGAACGGGTTGTTTCTATTTCTTATAGTGAAGCTCGACAAACTGACCAAATGACGTTGTTTCGACTAGTTCTAATCGACGTAAATAGTCACCATCTTCAAATAAACGTTTTCCTTTACCTAACAGAACGGGCGTAATCTGAATCCACCATTCATCAATCATATCGGCCTCCAAAAGTGGTTTTAGCAAATTACCACCACCAACGACCCAAATCAGTTTACCATCTGTTTCTTTTAGTTTATCGATAAATGAAACAGGATTTTCATGAACGATTTGTACACCTTTAAAATCTTTATCCATGTCCCTCGTAAAAACAATGACTTCTTGATTGGAATAAAGCGCCTCGCCATCCTGTTGGATCTTTAGAACCTCCTCGTAAGTAACACGCCCCATGATGACCGTATCGACATTTTGGATAAAACTCTCATAAGTCGTCTCTCCACCTGTATCCGTCTCGAATAGCCAGTTTAAACTATTATTCTGATCAGATAAGTAACCATCTAAACTAACAGCACCATAGAAAACTACTTTTCGCATAATATCATCGCCCCCTCAGAAAGTTTATGGCTTTATTATAACAGATGTTTGGATTTGTTGTGACTCTTATGAAGCATCCCATGCTGAATTAGAGTCACAATATGCATGAGAGCAAAGCGAGCATGTAATCCATCAAGGGCTCTTATGAAGCATCCCATACTAAATTAGAGTCATATATGCATGAAAGCGGAAGCGAGCAAGTAACTCACTCGGCCTCTCATGAAGCAAGCAGTCAAACCACAAAGCAAATAATACATAGTAAGTTCGTCAATATAACGGGCTCTTTCAGCCTTTCTGCGCTTGACATCCCCCATTTTTACACGTATTCTTATATAGTGTAAGCGAGTTTTCGCTTGGAAGGATGGTGCGGATGTGTTTGAGAAAACGACGCGAATGAATTTTTTGATTGATATCTATGATTCGCTTTTAACAGAGAAGCAGCGATCCTATGTTTCGCTTTATTATTTGGAGGATTTATCGCTTGGGGAAATTGCTGAGGAGTACGAGGTGAGCCGGCAAGCGGTGTATGATAATATTAAGCGAACTGAGGCGGTACTCGAAAATTATGAAGAAAAGCTCGGTGTTTTAAAGAAATATCAGGAACGCGAGCAGTTGATTGAACATTTAGAGCAACAACTACAAAAGGAGCAGGCGTTGGACAACGAAACAGCTGCCTTGCTACAACAACTTAAAAATATGGATTAGGAGGCGGCATACATGGCATTTGAAGGACTAGCCGGCCGATTACAAGAAACGATGAACAAAATCCGCGGAAAAGGGAAAGTGAATGAGGCGGACGTAAAAGAAATGATGCGTGAAGTCCGACTTGCTTTACTAGAAGCGGACGTTAACTTTAAAGTGGTCAAACAATTTATTAAAACAGTAAGTGAGCGCGCTGTCGGCAGTGAGGTTATGAAAAGCTTAACGCCAGGTCAGCAAGTTATCAAAATTGTACAAGAAGAATTAACATCATTGATGGGTGGCGAGGAAAGCAAGATTGCGGTCGCTGATAAACCGCCAACCGTTGTGATGATGGTCGGACTTCAAGGTGCTGGTAAAACAACAACGACCGGAAAACTTGCTAATTTACTGCGCAAAAAATATAATCGTAAGCCACTTCTTGTTGCTGCTGATATTTACCGACCAGCTGCGATTAAACAATTAGAAACACTAGGAAGTCAGCTAGATATGCCAGTCTTTTCTTTAGGTGATCAAGTCAGCCCTGTTGAAATTGCGAAACAGGCGATTGCAAAGGCAAAAGAGGATCATCTGGATTATGTCTTAATTGATACGGCAGGGCGCCTGCATATTGATACGGAATTAATGGATGAACTGGTTGCAGTAAAAGAGATTGCGAACCCATCAGAAATTCTACTCGTTGTCGATTCAATGACGGGGCAAGATGCTGTCAATGTGGCGGAAAGTTTTAATGAACAGTTGGATATTACGGGTGTTGTCTTAACAAAATTAGACGGTGATACGCGTGGCGGAGCGGCTCTTTCTATCCGTTCTGTTACGCAAAAACCGATTAAGTTTGTCGGTATGGGCGAGAAGATGGAGGCACTCGAAAGTTTTCATCCAGACAGAATGGCGTCACGTATTCTAGGTATGGGAGATGTACTCTCGCTTATTGAGAAAGCACAGGTTTCTGTGGATGAAGAGAAGGCACGCGAGCTTGAACAAAAAGTGAAAGATATGTCTATGACGCTTGATGATTTCTTAGAGCAATTGCAACAAGTACGTCAAATGGGGCCATTAGATGAGCTTTTGAAAATGATGCCAGGTGCGAACAAGATGAAAGGGCTCGATAATATGAATGTCGATGAAAAACAATTGACGCATATTGAGGCTATTATTAAATCGATGACAAAAGCGGAAAAAGACCACCCAGATATCATTAATGCGAATCGTCGGAAGCGTATTGCACGCGGTTCGGGTCGCCCGATTCAAGAAGTTAATCGGCTGTTAAAGCAGTTTAATGAGATGAAAAAAATGATGAAGCAGATGTCCGGTGCAGGTGGTGGCGGTAAAGGAAAGAAGAAACGTGGTGGATTTGGTAATTTTAAAATGCCATTTTGATGAAAAGAGAAATAATCGAGTAGGAGGAGCCGTTAGGCTCCGACCTCTCACACCACCGTACGTACCGTTCGGTATACGGCGGTTCAAT